>CAXTQM010000006.1:2139-21348 GCA_964246205.1 uncultured Beijerinckiaceae bacterium
GCGCCGCGGAGTAGACCCGCCGACGTTGACGGCCGCACCGTCGTCGGCGTCAGATGCCGGCGTGATCCGTCTCGCCTTGCTCCTGCTGCTGCTCCTGCCCGGCATCGCCAAGGCCGGCGGCGTGTGGCGCCGCGGCGAGGCGATGGAGCCGGGTTCGCTCGACCCGCACAAGGCCTCGACCGTGACCGAGCAGCGCGTGCTCGACGAGCTTTACGAGGGGCTCGTCGTCTACGACGGCGAGGGCCGGCTGCAGCCCGGCGTGGCTCAGAGTTGGGACGTCAGCCCCGACAAGCTCGTCTACACCTTCCACCTTCGCCCGGACGCGCGCTGGTCCGACGGCAGCCCCGTCACGGCCGACGACTTCGCCTTAGCGCTGCGCCGGCTGATGGACCCCAAGACTGGCGCGCAATACGCCAGCATTCTCTATACGCTAAAGAACGCGCGCGGCGTGAACACCGGTGGGCTGCCGCTCGACGCGCTCGGCGTCCGGGCCTTGGACCCGCTGACGCTGCAGCTCGCGCTGGAGCACCCCACCGCCTACCTGCTGGCGCAGCTCACTCATTTCACGGCGCTGCCGCTGCACCGCTCGAGCCTGGCGCGCTGGGGGGCGAGCTTCACCCGCGCTGGGCACCTCGTCACCAACGGCGCCTTCGCGCTGAAGGATTACGTGCCCAACGACCGCCTCGTGCTGGCGAAAAACCCGTATTTCCACGACGCCGCGCAGGTGAAGCTCGACGGCGAGATCATCCTGCCCATGGAGGATCATTCCGCCGCGCTGCGCCGCTTCATGGCCGGCGAGATCGAGTCCTACCCCGACGTGCCGATCGACCAGATCGGCTTCGTGCGCGCGCACCTGGCGGCGGAATTCAGGGTGGCGCCCACCCTCGGCAGCTACTTCTGGGCCTTCGACACCCGCCACCCGCCGTTCGACGATGCGCGCGTGCGCAACGCGCTGGCGCTGGTGATCGACCGCGACTTCCTCGCCCGCACGATCTGGGGCGGAACCATGCTGCCGGGCTTCTCCTTCGTGCCGCCGGGCATCCCGAGCTACGGCACGCCCTCGACCGTGCCCTGGAAGGACGCCAGCCCCTTCGCCCGCGAGGACGAGGCCCGCCGGTTGATGAGCCAAGCCGGCTTTGGGCCGGGGCGTCCGCTGCGGCTGACGTTTCGCTACAACCAGTCGGAGAACCACAAGGCGACCGCCATAGCGATCGCCGATATGTGGCGGGCGCTGGGCGTCGAGACGAGCTTCATCGTCACCGACGCCAACACGCACTACGCCTTCCTCGCCTCGGGCCAGCCTTACGACGTGGTGCGCTCGTCCTGGTGGGCGGACTTCCCCGACGCGCAGAACTTCCTGTTCCTGGGGGAGAGCGGCAACAAGGGACTGAACTACGCCCACTTCTCCGATCCGGCCTACGATGCGCTGATGCGTGCGGCGGAAGTCGAGCCCGACGCGGGCAGGCGCAATGCGATCCTGCACGAGGCCGAGAGCCTGCTGATCGGTCTCCAGCCCTACCTGACGCTGATGACCTACCAGGCGCCCGACCTGGTCTCGCCCAAGCTGCGGGGCTGGCACACCAACTTCATCGACCACCATCCCGGGCGGTACATCTCTATCGCACCGTAGCGGTCAGCTCTCCTTCTCCCGCTTGCGGGAGAAGGAAGACTACTGCGCCGCCGCCGTCTCCTGAGCGGCGCCCTTGTGCTTGCGCGCGTGCTTGACCTTGGCGCCCGCGTCGCCGGCCTTGGCGCCGGTGTCGATGCCGACCTTGATAGAATATTCGCTGGTATGGCCCGGCGGGATGCGCACCACGACGCTGTCGGACACGAACTGGAACGGCACCGACGCCTGGCCGGCGGGCACGGAGACGCCCATGCGGAACAGCTTGCTCTCGACCGGCTTGCCCTGCGCCTCGCTGAAGACGGCGATGCGGATCGGCACGTCGAAACGTCCGGCGGCACCGGCCGGCCCGAGCAGCACGCGCCCGTCGGCGCCGACCTTGATCGACACCCTGTCGCCGGAGATCGAGCATTCGCGGCCGACCGTCGCCAACGTGTACTGGTAGCGCAGGCTTTGGTTGCCGGTCTCCCCGGCGACCATCACGCGCTGCGCCTCGGTGCCGGGCAGCAGGGCGATCGTCGGGCAGCCCGAGGGCGCTTCCAGCGGCGCCGGCCCGGGCGGCTTGTTCAGCCCCATCCGCGCCGTCGCGGCGCTGATCGAATCCTTCATCTTGGTGGAGATCGCCTCGCTCCAGCTGTCCTCCTCGTCGTCGTCCTTGCCAAACGCAACGCTTGTCAGCGGCAGCGACACCAACGCAACGCCGAGCAGCGCGGCGCAGGTCCGCGCCCGGCGACCCCGGACCAGCAAGTCGAGCCTTTCCCCGATCGAAACACGACGCATCCGCGCCTCCCCTTCAACGCCAGCACGCACCTTGCCGCACGATTGCGGCGAAACCTCACCCGTTCACTTCAGCTGATCGAAGGCTTCCTTGAAGCCCGCGAGCTGGAGCGGGATGCCGACCCCTTCCTCCGGCGTCTGCGAGATGATGAACACCGCGGTCTTTCCGGTTTTGAACTGGTCGAGCAGCTTGTCCTCCATCACCACCTCGGCGATGCAGCCCGAGGGCTGGCAGCGCACGAAGCCGGCATGGCCGATGTCGACGTTGTCGATCTTGAGCCCGAGGCCCGACGGCAGCAGCACGCCGAGCGGCGCGATGACCCGGAGCAGGCGATTCTTGCCGTCGGCGGTCTTCAGCACGATCACGACGAGCCCGATGTTGGGCCGATCGTCGGCGACGATGCTCTGGATGAGCGCGCACATCTCCTTCTGCGCTCCCGGCGGTGTCTCGCAGCGGACCTGCCAGTCGCCGTGCGCGCTCTTGGCGACGCCTTGAGCCCGACCCGGCTCGGCTGCGCCGGTCAGCAGGACGGCAAACGCCAGCGCCGCGGCTCTCCATCTCCCGCCACGGCTTCGCTCTTCGCGTGGCGTTTCGCCACCATCCCCACTCGTCGCGCCGCGCACCTGCACCTCACCCCAGCCCCGTCTGGACTTAGAGCCGCAGCCCTAAGGCAAAAACGAGACGGAGCATGTGGAACTCAGTGCTTTTATGCCGCGAGAACGCCCCCGAGCGATGATTTGCACTCCAATGAGCTTTATGGTTTGACCGGACCCGCCGGGCACAAGGCCGCCGCGCTTCCCTGCCGAAGCCGCGAACGCAGCAAGCAAGACACCGTCGGAGCGAGTAACGGATGAGAAGTCTGCCGAAGACGGGCCTCCTGGGCCTTTCGACCTTTGGATTCATGACGCTCCGCGCCCTCGGCGCTTCCGCGACCGAGAGTTCCTCCGACCAGGTGGTCGGAGCGCCTCACTACGGGCAGATCGGTTTCGAGCCTGCCGTGACGCCCATCGCGGACTTCATGCATTCGTTCCACAACGACCTGCTCTTGCCGATCATCATCGGCATCTCGCTGTTCGTCGCCGTGCTGCTGGTGATCTGCATCGTGCGCTTCAACGAGAAGGCCAACCCGGTCCCTTCGACCACCACGCATCACACGCTGCTGGAGATCGCCTGGACGATCACGCCCGTCCTGCTGTTGTTCATCATCGCCATCCCCTCGATGAAGCTGCTCACCGACGAGCTCGTGGTGCCGAAGTCGGACATGACCTTGAAGGTCACCGGCAAGCAGTGGTTCTGGAGCTACGAATACCCGAAGGACCAGAACGGCGGTTTCGCCTTCGACTCCTACATCCTCAAGGGCGACGACCTGAAGCCCGGCATGCTGCGCAACCTCGCGGTCGACAACGTGGCGGTGGTGCCGGTCAACAAGGTCGTGCACCTGCTCGTGACCGGCGCCGATGTCATCCATGGCTTCGTGGTGCCGTCCTTCGGCGTGCGCATCGACGCCGTGCCCGGCCGCTTGAACGAAAGCTGGTTCAAGGCGACCCGCGAGGGCGTCTATTACGGCGAGTGTTCCAAGCTCTGCGGCAAGGACCACGCCTTCATGCCGATCTCGTTCCGCGTCGTCAGCGATAAGGACTATACGGCCTGGCTGGACGACGCGAAAAAGAAGTACGCGTCGAACGCCACCGGCACCGGCACCGGCTTCGCCGCCGCCGACAAGCCGGCCGCGACCGTCGTGACCGCGAACGTCAAGCCAGCCAACGACGACAAGCCAAGTTCGGCGGCGCCCCTGCGCGTCGCCGGTGCCCAGTAATCAGCACGGACGCGAGACCAGAGGTCCAGGATCAGAACCATGGCCACAGCAGTCGCCGATCACGGTGAAGACCATGCCACGCCTCACGGCTGGCGCCGCTACATGTACTCGACCAATCACAAGGACATCGGCACGCTCTATCTGATCTTCGCGATCGCGGCGGGTTGCATCGGCACCTTGTTTTCGATGCTGATGCGTATGGAGCTCCAAGAGCCCGGCATCCAGGTGATGAACCGGCTGGCCGAGCTGCAGGGCTACCACGGCGACGTTGCCGTTGAAGCGGCCAAGAACCTCTACAACGTGATCATCACCAGCCATGGCCTGATCATGATCTTCTTCATGGTCATGCCGGCGCTCATCGGCGGCTTCGGCAACTGGTTCATCCCGATCATGATCGGGGCGCCGGATATGGCCTTCCCGCGCATGAACAACGTGTCGTTCTGGCTGCTGCCGGCGTCGTTCTCGCTGCTCTTCATCTCGGCCTTCATGGAAGGCGCCCCGGGCATGAAGGGCTTCGGCGGCGGCTGGGTCATGTATCCGCCGTTGTCGAGCAACGTCGGCCATCCCGGCCCGGCGATGGACTTCCTCATCCTGTCGCTGCATCTCGCCGGCGCCTCGTCGATCCTGGGTGCGATCAACTTCATCACCACGATCTTCAACATGCGCGCGCCCGGCATGACGCTGCACAAGATGCCTCTGTTCGCGTGGTCGGTGCTGGTTACCGCCTTCCTGCTGGTGCTGTCGCTCCCGGTGCTCGCCGGCGCGATCACAATGCTGCTGACGGACCGCAATTTCGGCACGACGTTCTTCGACCCCTCGCAGGGCGGCGACCCGATCCTGTTCCAGCACCTGTTCTGGTTCTTCGGTCACCCTGAAGTGTACATCCTGATTTTGCCGGGCTTCGGCATCGTCAGCCACATCATCTCGACCTTCTCGCGCAAGCCGATCTTCGGCTATCTCGGGATGGCCTACGCCATGGTGGCGATCGGCGTGGTCGGCTTCGTCGTGTGGGCCCATCATATGTACACCGTCGGCCTGTCGCTCTCGACGCAGCGCTACTTCGTCTTCGCGACGATGGTCATCGCGGTGCCGACGGGCGTGAAGGTGTTCTCCTGGATCGCGACGATGTGGGGCGGCTCGATCTCGTTCCGCACCCCGATGCTCTGGGCGACCGGCTTCATCTTCCTGTTCACCGTCGGCGGCGTCACCGGCGTCGTGCTCGCCAACGCCGGCATCGATCGCGCGCTGCACGAGACCTACTACGTCGTCGCGCACTTCCACTACGTGCTGTCGCTGGGCGCGGTCTTCGCCCTCTTCGCCGGGTTCTATTACTGGTTCCCGAAGATGAGCGGCTACATGTACAATGAGACGCTGGGCAAGTGGCACTTCTGGCTGATGTTCGTCGGAGTGAACGTCACCTTCTTCCCGCAGCACTTCCTCGGCCTTGCCGGCATGCCGCGCCGATACATCGACTATCCGGACGCCTACCGCCTTTGGAACGAGTTCTCGTCCTACGGCGCCTACCTGTCGGGCGCGAGCGTGTTCCTGTTTCTCTTCATCATCTACGACGCGTTCGCCAAGAAGCGCGTTGCCGGCGACAATCCCTGGGGGGCGGGAGCCACCACGCTCGAGTGGACCCTGTCGTCGCCGCCTCCCTACCATCAGTTCGAGACCTTGCCGCGCATCACCACTGCCGGCGGTCACTGACGGTCACGATAACGACGGCCGGTGAATTCTGGCCGCTGATCCGTAAGTCGAGGGCGCCGCCTGCCGGCGTCCTCTTCGCTTCGGCGGACCCCTCGAACAGGCCGTGTCCGTCTCGTGCGGGCCAAGCCCAGAGTGCCATGAGCTTCATCACCGAGCCGAATCGCACGGTCCTCGCATCCGTCGCCGATCCCGGCGACTACCTCGCCCTGCTAAAACCGCGGGTGATGTCGCTTGTCGTCTACACCGCGGTAGCCGGCCTGCTGATCGCGCCGGGCGCTGCGAACCCCGTGCTTGCCGCCGCCGCGCTGCTGGCGATCACCATCGGCGCAGGCGCCAGCGGCGCGCTTAACATGTGGTATGATTCGGATATCGACGCCGTGATGCGCCGCACCGCCGGCAGGCCGATCCCGCAGGGTCGGGTGACCCGCGCCGAGGCGCTGGCCTTCGGCCTGACCCTTTCGGCGCTTTCCGTGTTCACGCTCGGCGTCGTCGCGAATTGGTTCGCCGCCGGCTTCCTCGCCTTCACCATCTTCTTCTACGTCGTCGTCTACACGATGTGGCTGAAACGCTCGACGCCGCAGAACATCGTCATCGGCGGCGCCGCCGGCGCCTTTCCGCCGATGGTCGCCTATGCCGCGGCGACCGGCTCCGTCTCCTGGTCCAGCGTTGCGCTGTTCGCGCTGATCTTCGTCTGGACGCCGCCGCATTTCTGGGCGCTGGCGCTGGTCAAGTCGGAGGAGTTCGCCAAGGCCAACATCCCGATGCTGCCCAACGTCGCCGGACCCGACCGCACCCGGCGCGACATCCTGCTCTACAGCCTGCTGTTGGCACCGGTCGGCACGCTGCCCTGGTTCCTCGGCTTCGCGACGATCGCCTACGGCATCCTCGCCGCCGTGCTCGGTATGTCGTTCGTCGTCCTTGCGTGGCGCTGCTGGCGCATCCGCGAGGGAGCGGCAGCCAGCAAGGCGGCGATGGCGCTCTTCTCGTTCTCGATCCCCTACCTCTTCCTGCTGTTCGCCGAGATCATCGGCGAGCGCACCCTGATGCTGGCCAAGGTGCTCCCATGGCTGTGATCGAGGAGAAGCCCGGCGGGATCGTTTTGACGCCGGAGCAGCAGCGCAGCCGCCGCAACCGCAACATCGCCATCGGCGTCGCCGTCGGCTTCCTGGTGCTGCTGTTCTACGTCGTCACCATCGCCAAGCTCGGCTCCCACGTGCTGGACCGGCCGCTCTGATGCCGCGGGTCGGCCGCCGCCACATCGCTCCCTTCGCCGCCACGGCCGTGGTGGTCGGCATGCTGGGGCTCGTCGCCGTTTCGCTGCCGCTCTACCGCGCCTTCTGCCAGATGACCGGCTACGAAGGCACGCCACGCATCGGCGCGCAGGCTCTCGGCATCATCAAGGGCAAGCGCCTGATGCAGGTGCGCTTCGATGCCAATGTCGCCGGCGGGCTGCCCTGGCGGTTCGAGCCGGAGCAGCCGCAGATCGAGGTCCGCACCGGGCAGACCGCGACGGTGTTCTACAAGGTCAGCAACAACAGCGACGAGACGGTCACCGCGCGTGCCGTCTACAATGTCGGGCCGCCGTCGATCGGCGCCTATTTCGACAAGGTCGCCTGCTTCTGTTTTTCCGACCAGACGCTGAAGCCGCACCAGACGCTCGAGATGCCTGTGGTGTTCTTTCTCGATCCGGCGCTCGAGAAGGACGAGACGATGGACGGCGTCGGCGAGGTCGTGCTGTCCTACACCTTCTACCGCCAGAAGGCGGGGGCGGCTCAAGCCAGTGCAACAAAGATGGAACCGGACAAGCGGAAGCTCTGAGCGGCGATCCTTGACCGGTCGCCGGCAAAAACGCTAACGCCAGAACAAGAGACGTGGGGCCGAGCGCCTCGCGGAAGGGACAGAGGAAACACCATGGCCGGTGGCCACGCCAAGCCCAACCACGACTACCATCTCGTCCCGCTCAGCCCCTGGCCGCTGCTCGGCTCGATCAGCGCCTTCGTGATGGCGGTCGGCGGCATCATGTGGATGAAGTCGCTCAACGCCTTCGGCATGTACGTGTTCTTCGCCGGCCTGCTCGGCGTGCTCTACGTCATGGCGGCGTGGTGGACCGACGTCGTCCGCGAGGCCCAGCACGGCGATCACACCCGCGTGGTGCAGATCAGTCACCGCTACGGCATGGTGCTGTTCATCGCCTCCGAGGTGATGTTCTTCGTCGCTTGGTTCTGGGCCTATTTCGACGTCGCGCTGTGGCCGCACGAGGCGATCGAATATGCCCGCACCCAGGCCATAGGCGGCGTCTGGCCGCCGAAGGGCACCGAGGCGCTCGACCCCTGGCACTTCCCGCTTTTCAATACTCTGCTGCTGCTGACCTCGGGCACCACGGTCACCTGGGCGCATCACGCACTGTTGCATTCCGATCGGTCCAGCATCGCCAAAGGTCTTATCCTGACGATCGTTCTGGGCGTGCTCTTCACCTGCGTCCAGGCTTGGGAATACATGCACGTCGACTTCAAGTTCGCCTCCGCGATGGGGTCGAATTTCTTCATGCCGACCGGCTTCCACGGTTTCCACGTCATCATCGGCACGATCTTCCTGATCGTGTGCATGGCGCGTGTCCTGCTCGGCCAACTCACCACCAAGCAGCACCTCGGCTTCGAGTTCGCCGCCTGGTACTGGCACTTCGTCGACGTGGTCTGGCTGTTCCTGTTCTCCTGCATCTACGTTTGGGGTTCGTGGGGTCTCGTCACCGAGGCGGTGGCTGCGGCATAGTCCGGGCCGGGGCAGGCCGCCCAGCCGCAACGCCAGCATGATCACAGCCGCGCGAGAAGCTCCGTTTTCTTCGCCGCGTATTCCTCGGGCGTGAGCACACCTTTGCGTTGAAGGTCGTGAAGGCGCTCGAGGAGGCCGAGGACGTCGTCGCCACCATTCGCCGACGATGCATCGCCCTTCCCATGCGTGGACTCGCGGACGTTCGCGGCCGACATGGCAGGCTTCGCGTCTGTCCGCTTTGGATCGTTCACGGCTTGCGCGAGGTCTGACAGGCGGATCGTGCCGTGCTGGCTGGTGAAGGTGAGGTCGCGCGTTCCGGACTGCTGCTGCGACACGCCTGAAATGCGATGGTCTGCCGTATCGTAGAGGTGTACGCCGTCTGGCCCTCGGATCGCGAGCCGCCGCGCCTGCGGAAAGCAGGCGTAGCCATGCTCGTTCTGGCTTCCGACGGCCGAGGGTCGGCCGAGATCGCGCGGCCACCAGTTTCCGCCCGATGCGCCCGGCTGGAGCCGGGCGTCAACGACAAGCTCTGCCAAGTCGGTGCAGAGCCGCTCGATCTTGTCCATAAGCGCATGGTTGAACATGTCGCCGATCATGATACCGCCGCCGCTTGTCCATTGCCCCATGCCGCCCAACGCCGGATGGGAGAACTGCGCCTGGCGTCCGCCGCCACGGTTGATCGCGGCCAGCAGTGTTTGGACTGCATCGGCCGGCACACCGTGACGCTGCCCGATGGCGTCGGCTTCGTCGCGGCTTGGATCGATCGCAGCATCGCTCATCGCTAGACCTGCTTCAGGTCGGATAGCTTCACGGCTCCCTTGGACGAACTGAATTCGGGGTCGCCACCGTTCTGCTGCTGCACACCCTCGATGTCATGATCGCCGCTGTCGTAGGTCGTGGTCTTGCCGTCGCGCTCGACCAGCAAGCGGCGCTTGTCGGGAAAGAAGGCGTAGCGCATGTCGTTCTGGCCGCCGCTCGAGGAAGGCTGGCCCAGGTCGGACGGCCACCATTTCTCGCCGCCGGACATCGGCTTGATGGCCTCCATGGGCTTCATCGGTTCCATGGGCTTCATCGGCTTCATCGGTTCCACGCTCGGCTCTCCTAGGCTGCCGAGCGGAAATGGCCAAGCTGCGCACGGCGTTCCCATTCCCGCAACGCAAAAAGGCCCGGCGCTGGGCCGGGCCTTTCACGGCGTTGGCGAGTAAGGCTTAGTCCTTGGTCTGGCGCGCCTTCAGCGCCGCGCCGAGGATGTCGCCGAGCGAGGCGCCGGAATCGGCCGAGCCGAACTGGGCGATCGCCTCCTTCTCGTCGTGCAGCTCGAGCGCCTTGATCGACACCGAGATCTTCTTGGCGCGCTTGTCGTACTGCGTGACGCGGGCGTCGACCTTCTCGCCGACGGCGAAACGGTCGGGCCGCTGGTCGTTGCGGTCGCGGGCGAGGTCGTTGCGCTTGATGAAGGCGACCATCTCGGTGCCGGCGATCTTCACGTCGATGCCGCCGTCCTTCACGTCGACGATCTCGCAGGTCACGACCTGGTTCTTGCGGAACTCGCCGGGAGCATCGTCGCCGCCGGCGCTCGGCGCGACGGCATCGGCGCCGAGCTGCTTGATGCCGAGCGAGATGCGCTCCTTCTCGGTGTCGACGTCGAGAACCTGGGCCTTGACGATGTCGCCCTTCTTGTAGTCCTCGATGGCGATCTCGCCCGGCCGCGACGCGTCGAGGTCGGAGAGGTGCACCATGCCGTCGACGTCGCCGTCGAGGCCCACGAACAGGCCGAACTCGGTCTTGTTCTTGACCTCGCCCTCGACGATGGCGCCGACCGGGAATTTCTCGGCGAAGAGCTCCCACGGGTTCGACAGCGTCTGCTTCAAGCCGAGCGAGATGCGGCGCTTGACCGAATCCACCTCGAGCACCTGCACGTCGACCTCTTGGCTGGTGGCGACGATCTTGCCGGGGTGCACGTTCTTCTTGGTCCAGCTCATCTCGGAGACGTGGATCAGGCCCTCGATGCCCGGCTCCAGCTCCACGAAGGCGCCGTAGTCGGTGATGTTGGTGACACGTCCGACGAAGCGCGCCTCAATCGGGTACTTGCCCTCGATGTTCTGCCAAGGATCGTCGAGCAGCTGCTTCATGCCGAGCGAGATGCGGTGCGTGTCGTGGTTGATCTTGATGATCTTGACCTTGACCGTCTGGCCGATGTTCAGCACCTCGGTCGGGTGATTGACGCGGCGCCAAGCGATGTCGGTGACGTGGAGCAGGCCGTCGATGCCGCCGAGGTCGACGAAGGCGCCGTAGTCGGTGATGTTCTTCACCGTGCCGTCGATCACCATGCCCTCTTCGAGATTGGCGACGATCTCGTGGCGCTGCTCGGCGCGGCTCTCTTCCAGCACCGTGCGGCGCGACACGACGATGTTGCCGCGGCGGCGGTCCATCTTGAGGATTTGGAACGGCTGCGGGATGTTCATGAGCGGGGTGACGTCGCGCACCGGGCGAATGTCGACCTGCGAGCGAGGCAGGAAGGCTACGGCGCCGTCGAGGTCGACGGTGAAGCCGCCCTTGACCTGGTTGAAGATCACGCCCTCGACCTTCTCCTGGGCCTCGAAGGCCTTCTCGAGCTTCACCCAGCTCTCCTCGCGGCGCGCCTTGTCGCGCGAGATGACGGCCTCGCCGAGCGCGTTCTCGATGCGCTCGAGGTAGACCTCGACCTCGTCGCCGACAACGATGTCGCCTTCGCGGCCCGGACCCTGGAATTCCTTGAGGGCGACGCGGCCCTCCGTCTTGAGGCCTATGTCGATGACGGCGACATCCTTCTCGATGGCGACGACGCGGCCCTTGATGACCGAGCCTTCGAAGGCCTCGTTCTCGCCGTAGCTCTCGTCGAGCAGCGCGGAGAAATCGTCACGCGAGGGCGTGTAGGAAGAGACGTCTGACATTCATTCTCCTGGAGGGCCCTCTCGGGCCGGCGCCGGCGGTTCGTGGGTGCGGGAAAGCTCCGGTCCGCCGGTGCCCGTTGGGGCCACCGCATCGAAAAGGACGCGGGCCGGCGCTTGGACGGCGGGCGAAGCCCGTTGTGAGGCTCCCCTTTAGCAAGCGGCCGCCGATGCGGCAAGCGCAGGTGTGCTCGTTGGGCCTGGACGCGGCTTGTCAGCCCGGAGGCGATTTGCTAGACGGCAGCGCTCGCGACACGGAGGTTTCCGTGCCGCCGATGCGGCCATGGCGGAATTGGTAGACGCGCTAGCTTGAGGTGCTAGTCGGGAGACCGGTGGAGGTTCGAGTCCTCTTGGCCGCACCATCGTTTCTCTGTCGAGCGAAGCCGTGTCGGGCTCCAGCTCGCGGCCCTTAGCGAAACGAACAGCTTATGATCCAACTCTATACCTGGAGCACGCCCAACGGCCGCAAGGTCTCGATCATGCTGGAGGAGATCGGCGAGCCTTACGAGGTCCACGCGATAGACATCGGCAAGGACGAGCAATACGCGCCCGCGTTCCTGAAGGTATCGCCCAACAACAAGATCCCCGCGATTGTCGACGACGGCATGCTCGACGCCGACGGTGCTCCGCTCGCCATCTTCGAGTCAGGCGCCATTCTGACCTACCTCGCCGAAACGTCCGGCAGGCTGCTGGCGCCTTCCGGCCCCGCAAGGTATCAGGCGCTGCAGTGGCTGCATTGGCAGATCGGCGGCTTGGGGCCCATGCTGGGCCAGCTCGGCCATTTCGCCCTTCATGCCGAGGAGAAGGCGCCGTCGGCTATGGCGCGCTTCACCAAGGAAGCGGATCGGCTGCTGGGCGTGATGGAGCGGCGGCTCGGCGAGGCGCCCTATCTTGCGGGCGACGAATATTCGATCGCCGACATCGCCTGCTACGCCTGGACGCTAGGGGCGACGACCGCCTTGAAGGAGCCGCTGGCCGAGAGCTTGCGCGTAAAGCCGGCGCTGCACCGCTGGCTGGCGGACATCGGCGCGCGACCTGCCGTCGTCGCCGGCATGCAGGTGCCGCGCACGTAGGAGGAGGCTTTACGCCTAACGCCTTTCTTCCGGCGCCCTCGTCCGCCCCGACTTCGTCAGGCCACCTTCGCCCGCGAGTGTGAGAAGGAAAAGTTCGCATCGCCGATCAGCAGGGCCCGCAGGCCGGTCAGGTCGGCGCGCTTGATCGGGCGGAAGGCGTCGCAGCCAAAATGGATCTCGCCTTGGCCGTCGCTGAAGATGCAATGCGGATTGATGATCTCAGCCAGCAGGAAGCCCACGGGCGAGCCGGCACCGGCGTCGGGGTTGGGCCGAATGGCGCGGATCGTGTAGACCGCGTCCTTGGCCGGAAAGCGGTCGGGCCGCTTGCGCGGATCGTGCGCGATGTCCTCGACGCAGACGATGTTCTGGTCGACGTGCCAGTCCGCCATGTCCGCTCGCTAGCGTCGCGCGACCGTCGATGTCGATTCGGCCGGCGCCTGCTCGCGAATCGCTAGAGCCTCGAGAAGCGCTCGCATCGCGTCCGGAAGATCCGTACAGGGATCGAAAGCGCCGTCGAACAGTCCGGCATAGGGCGCCGGTCGAGCCACTCGCGGGGTGGGCAGGGAGGTCGGCTCGGTCATCGGATCGTACCCACCAGATGAGGATCACGGACCTCGGGATGCTATGACAACAGACTGACGTTGCAAGCCGCTGGTTACAGTCTCTGGACAAGAGCGCTGAATCCGCATCACCTCGCCGTCGACGCCGGACGCCCTCCACGGCTGGTCGCAACTACCCCCGCGGTACCGGCCGCCAACCGGGTGGCGCCAGTTCGAAGCCCTCGAAGCGGAAACCCGGCGCGACCGTGCAGCCGACCAGCGTCCAGGCGCCGAGGCTGGTGGCGGTCTGCCAGTGGCCGGCGGGCACGACGAACTGCGGGCGCTGGGCGGCGGCGAAATCGGGACCAAGGTAGTGCGCGCTGGCGTCGTGACCATTGGGGCTGATGGTGATGACGAGCGGCGCGCCGGCGTGCCAATGCCACGCCTCGGCGGCATCGACCCGGTGCCATTCCGAGACCTCGCCGACGTCGAGCAGGAAGAGGATGGCGGTGGAGGCCGCGCGGCCGTCGACCTCGTTCGAGTCGCGAAAGGTCTCGCGGTACCACCCGCCCTCGGGATGTGGTTCGAGCTTCAACAGCGCCTTGATCTCGGCGGCGGTCACGTCGTGATGTCCCGATAAGCTTCGACGAGATATGATGCGACCTCTGCGATGTGTCTCATCTCCTGCAAGGAAAGGTCGCTGGACATCACGCAGTCACCACCTTCCATTCTGATGACAAATATGAGCTTTCCCTCGGACGTTCTTTTCGTGTCGATATAGGAGCGCGTCATCCCATTTTCGAAGAGGTTATCGCTTCGTAAATGCGTTGCGTATGCACGCTGCAGAAGAGCTTTCGACCTCTTTGTAAAAGAAGCTCTCGTGCTGTCGATCAAGGCCTTGAGCATGTGATGCGTCGCCAATCCTTGAGCGCGCTTATGCAGAAGCTCAGCTCAATATTCCGTGCCGATCTCGCCGGCGTGGTGCTCGAGGAAATGTTCGAGCCAGTGAATGTCGTAGTCGCCGTCCTGGATGTCGGTGTTGCGCACCAGCGTGCGGTAGAGCGGCAGCGTGGTGTCGATGCCGTCGACGATGAACTCGTCGAGCGAGCGCCGCAGGCGCATCAGCGCCTCTGTGCGGGTGCGACCGTGGACGATGAGCTTGCCGACGAGGGAATCGTAGTTCGGCGGGATCGTGTAGCCGGCGTAGACGGCGGAATCGACGCGCACGCCGAGCCCGCCTGGCGGATGGTAATAGGTGATCTTGCCGGGCGAAGGGCGGAAGGTCGAGGGATGCTCGGCGTTGATGCGGCATTCGATGGCATGGCCGCGCAGCACCACGTCGTCCTGCTCGATGGTGAGCGGCGAGCCGCCGGCGATCTTGATCTGCTCGTGGACGAGGTCGAACCCGGTGAGCATCTCCGTGACGGGATGCTCGACCTGGATGCGGGTGTTCATCTCGATGAAGTAGAATTCGCCGTTCTCGTAAAGGAACTCGATCGTGCCGGCGCCGGAATAGCCCATGTCGCGCATGGCCTTGGCGCAGACCCCGCCGATGCGGGCGCGCTCGCGCTCGTTGAGGGCAGGGGAGGGACTCTCCTCCCACACCTTCTGGTGGCGGCGCTGCAGCGAGCAGTCGCGCTCGCCGAGGTGGATCGCGTGGCCCAGGCCGTCGCCCAGCACCTGGATCTCGATGTGGCGGGGCTTCTGCAGGTACTTTTCGAGGTAGACGGCATCGTCGCCGAAGGCGGCCTTGGCCTCGGTGCGCGCCGTCGACAGCGCGGTCGAGAGGTCCTCGGCGGTGAGGGCCAGCTTCATGCCGCGGCCGCCGCCGCCCGAGGCCGCCTTGACCAGTACGGGGTAGCCGATACGGGCGGCCACCTCGAGGGCGTCCTCGTCGGCCGTGATGGCGCCGTCGGAGCCGGGCACGCATGGGATGCCGAGCGCGATGGCGGTCTTCTTGGCCTCGATCTTGTCGCCCATGATGCGGATGTGCTCGGCGCTCGGGCCGATGAAGCCGATGTTGTGGTCTTCAAGGATTTCGGCGAAGCGGGCGTTCTCCGACAGGAAGCCGTAGCCTGGATGGACCGCCTCGGCGCCGGTGATCTCGCAGGCCGCCAGGATCGAGGGAATGTTGAGGTAGGAGTCGCGCGCCGCAGGCGGCCCGAGGCACACCGACTCGTCGGCGAGCTTGACGTGCATCGCCTCGGCATCGGCGGTGGAGTGCACCGCCACGGTGGCGATGCCGAGTTCCTTTGCGGCGCGCAGGATGCGCAGCGCGATCTCCCCGCGGTTGGCGATCAGGATCTTCTCGAACATCAAGAGGCCCCGCCCCGCTGCGCGAAGGAGGTTATCGCGCGCGACGCCCTCATTCGATCACGAAGAGGGCCTGGCCGTACTCGACGGGCTCGCCGTCGGCGACGAGGATCTGGGTGACCGTGCCACCTTTTGGCGCGATGATCTCGTTGAAGGTCTTCATCGCCTCGACGAGGAGGATCTTGTCGCCGGACTTCACGATCGTGCCGATGTCGACGAAGGGCGGGGTCTCCGGCGCGGGGCGTAGGTAGGCAGTACCGACCATCGGCGACTTGACCGTGCCGGGATGCTCGGCGGCGGCTGCCGATGCCGCTACAGCCGGGCCGCCCGGTGAGGCGGCGGCCGGACCCTGCGGCACGGTGACGAAGGTCGTCGGCAACTGGCGCGCGACGCGGATCTTGAGGTCGCCGGTCTGGTACTCGATCTCGCTCAGCTCGAGGCGCTTGGCGATCTCGGCAAGGCTCTCGACCAGCGCGGCATGGCCGGGCGGCACGGCGGTTTCGCTCACGACGGCTCCGCTCCCTCGGCGAGCAACGCGCGCAGCGCCAGCTCGTAGGACAGCGGCCCGAAGCCGAGGATCACGCCGCGTGCCACCGCCGAAATATGAGAATGGTGCCGGAAGCTCTCGCGCGCATGGACGTTGGACAGATGCACTTCGATGACGTTGGCTCCGCTGCCCGCGATCGCGTCACGCAACGCGACCGATGTGTGGGTGTAGGCGCCGGCGTTCAAAATGATCGGCTCGGCGGCCCGGCCCGCCTCCTGGACCCAGGTGACGAGTTCGCCCTCCGCGTTCGTCTGGGCGAAGCGCAGGGTGACGCCATGTGCACCGGCGAGCCTGCCAAGTCCAGCCTCGATATCGGCGAGCGTCGCACGGCCGTAAGTGGCCGGCTCGCGGGTGCCGAGCAGGTTGAGGTTGGGACCATTGAGGACGTGGATCGTCTTGGGAGCCATGGGACCGGGCGCGCGTCCGGTTCAGGAGCACATGGCCTTGCCGCACTTGCGCATGCTCTCGATGCGCTTCTCGATCTCGTCGAAGCCCTGGGCGCCGACGATGGCGTCGTCGCCGACCACGTAGGAAGGCGTGCCGTTGAGCGCGAGCGCCTGGGCATCCGAGAGCGACTGCTGGATGGCCGCGCGGGTCTTGGGTTCGTCGGCGTCCTTCTTCAGGCGCGCCATGTCGGCGCCCATGGACTGCGCCACGGCCAGCGCCTGGTCCTTGCCGACGCGCGAGGGGCTCGACAGCAGCTTGCGGTGGTATTCCCAATATCTGCCGCCGGTGAATTGGTTGTGGGCGGCGAGCGCCACCAGCGCGGCGTCGACCGAGGCGGCCGACAGGATGGGGAAGTCGCGCAGCACGACCTTCAGATCCTGGTTGGTCTTCATCAGCTTGTCGAGGTCGCCGAGGGCGCGCTTGCAGTAGCCGCAATTGTAATCGAAGAACTCGACCAGCGTAACCTTGCCGTCGGGATTGCCGATGACCAGGCTGTCGGGCTGGGTCGAAAGCTTGTCGCCGAGCTCGGCCAGCGCCTTCTTGCGGCCGTCGGCCTCGGCCTGCTTCTCGCGGGTGTCGAGCTCGGTGATGGCGTCGCGCAACACCTCGGGGTGCGCCATCAGGTAGTCCTTGATGATCGGCCCGAGCTCGCTCTTCTGCTCCGGCGTGAAGCCGTCGGCCTGCGCCGGTGCCGTGCCGAGCAGGGCGGCGAGCGACGCCGCGGCCAGGACGAGACGCGACGGACGGAAGCGCGGCATGGAAACCTCGAAGGACGGCGTGGCCGGAAGCGGCGATGTCTCGCGGGAAAACGTGTCGGCATCAAGTCGCCTGAAGAGGGGCGCCCGCGCCGCGGTCGCCGCCTTCAGCCGTTGTGCAGGAACACGACGTAGCCGCGAAACAACGGGTTGCGCGTCAGCGACGCCGGTGCCTGCCACTCGCCGCCCTGAAGCAGGCCGATGCGGAACGGCACCTTCATGCGACCGAGCCGCTCGAGGTAGGCCGCGTAGCCGGGAATGACGTGCCGGCCCTGGTAGATCTGCAGGACGGTCTCGTCCACGGTGCCCGCGAGAGCGTCGAGGCCGACGGGATCGCCGTTGGCGCTCCAGTCGAGCAGGCCGGTGATGCCGAGCCGGCATTCCGCCGGCAGCTCGCCGCGAAGCGTCTTAAGGAAGGCTGCGTAGCGGGCGAGGTGCCGCGTCTTCGCGTCGAAGTCGATCTGCACGCCGACGACGCGGTTGCCGGCCTTCCGCCAGGCGGCGATCTCGCGGCGCAGCTGCGCGACGACGTCGGGCGACCAGTCGAGCGTCTCGATCCGCAGCACCAGCCAGACTTCGGCCGTGGACACGTGCGGCACCGCCGGGCGCCGCGACAGGATCCGATCGGGTCGGGAGGCCGCGACCTCGCCCTGAAAAAGGTAGATGCGCTCGGCCCCGTCGAGCACCGGCTGCGGCTTCACCCCCGCCCACAGCCAGAACGCCGAGTAGTCGCGCGCATCGACCACGCCAGCCGGCGCGGCGGAGACCAGGCCGGCCGCGAGTGCCGCGACGAAGCCCAGCCGGGCCGAAGCGCGCGCCGCGCCTACCACCAATAGCGCAGATCCTTGGCCCAGCGCGTCGACGGATAGTCTCGCTTCAGCGCATAGTACCAGGTCTTCCTCTGCCCCTTCGAGACGTCCTCGCTCCCGCAGCCATTGTTGCCGACGGGCTCGTAGCATTTCACCGCTCGATAGAGCGCGAAGGCGCGGTCGGCGGCGGAAGCGCTCTTGTCGGCGATGATGGCCTTGTAGGTCTCGTCTCGCGTGTGGGCCTCGCCGGGAAAGCTCTCGGCCGGGCCGCTGCCGAGCGCACCGCCGCCGCCGGGCACGTCGAGCGGGTTTTCCGTGAGATAGTTGATCCGCACGAACTCGGCCAGGCAGAGGCGGTCGCGCGCGGCACTCGGATCTTGGGCGAGTTGGGAGACGGTCGTCGCCAGCGCCGGGCAGCCGATCTCGCCGACGAACTCGCCCCGGACGAACAGGCCGAGCGGCGGCCGGCCGTGCATCGTCCCCAGATCAACGGAGCCCACGACGGGCGCGTCGCCCGGCACATTTTGGAGATCGGACAGGAACTCGGCGTAGCGGCCTCGCATCAGCTCCTTGTCGAGCAAAGTGAAGAGCGCGACCTCCCGCTCCAGCGCCGGGGCCGAGCGATCGGACGCCTGCCTGCGAAGCAGGGCGGGGCCGGCATCGTGGGCCAGGAGGATCGCCCGCATGGCGGGATCGGCGACGAGCGAACCGGGCGCGAAGACGTCCGCGACGTCGCCGTGTTTCTCCTCGTGCAGCGCCAGGGCAAGCTCGATCGTCGCCCTGTCGAGCGGCCGGCTCGCCACGGCGTAGAGTTCCTTCCAGAAGCCTCGGGCGTTGCGATCGCCGGCCTCCTCCAAGGCCTCGCCGCGCAGTATCTGCCGGCTGAACCACAGCGCGTCGCCGTCGCGGCGATGCGTGGCGTCGGGTACGCCCTTCAGGACCGCGCCCGGCGCCTTGTCGACGTAAAGGGCATCGGCGGCCTGCAGCAGCTCGTACAAGGCCGGCATCGCCGCGAAGGTCTCGCGCTGGGCGTCGAGGTTTGCGTGGGTGAGGACCGGATCCTTCTCGCGTACCCTGCGCATGTCTCGGAGATCGAGCACGG
>CAXTQM010000007.1:0-3456 GCA_964246205.1 uncultured Beijerinckiaceae bacterium
CGCGCTGATCCAGGACAGCGTCGCCTTCCGCGACCTCGGCCTCGCCGTGGTCGACGAACAGCACCGTTTCGGCGTGCAGCAGCGCTTGGCGCTCTCGGCCAAGGGCGAGGCGGTCGACATCCTCGTCATGACCGCGACGCCGATCCCGCGCACGCTCGTGCTGTCTTATTTCGGCGACATGGACGTCTCGTCGCTGCGCGAAAAGCCGCCGGGGCGGCAGCCGATCGACACGCGAGCGCTGCCGGTCGAACGGCTCGGCGACGTGGTGGCGCGGCTGCAGCGCGCCGTGGCGGAGGGCAAGCGCGCCTACTGGGTCTGTCCGCTGGTCGCCGAGGCCGAGGATGTCGACGCCGCCGCCGCGATGGACCGCTTCGAGGACCTGAGCGAGGCGTTCGGCACCAAGGTCGGGCTGATCCACGGCAAGATGAAGGGGGCGGAGAAGGACGCGGCCATGGCCGCCTTTGCAACCGGTGAGACCCAGGTGCTGGTCGCCACCACCGTGATCGAGGTCGGCGTCGACGTGCCGGAGGCGACCATCATCGTGATCGAGCACGCCGAGCGCTTCGGCCTGGCGCAGATTCACCAGCTACGCGGTCGCGTCGGGCGCGGCACCGGCGCCTCCTCGTGCCTGCTGCTCTACAAGGGGCCACTGGGCGAAGTGGCCGAGGCCCGCATTAACATCCTGCGCGAAACAGAGGATGGCTTCCGCATTGCCGAGGAGGACCTGAAGCTGCGCGGCGAGGGCGAGGTGCTGGGCACGCGCCAGTCCGGCGCGCCCGGCTTCAAGCTCGCCGACCTCGCCGTGCACGGCGATCAGCTGCCGCTCGCCCGCGATGCCGCGCAAAGGCTTGTGGATGCCGATCCCGAGTTGGCCGGGCCGCACGGCACCGCCGTGCGGACGCTGCTGCATCTGTTTGAGCGGGAGGAGGCAATCCGGCTGATCGAGGCGGGGTGATCACAGCCCCAGCATGATCTCCATGTTCTGCACGGCGGCACCGCTGGCCCCTTTGCCGAGGTTGTCGAGCTTGGCGACGAGCAGGGCGTGGCCGTGGCTGGTCGCCTCGCCGAAGACGTGCAGCTCGAGGTCGTCGCTGCCGTTGAGCGATTCCGGCTCCAGCTTTGCCGATCCGGCGGTGGAGGCGACGCGGACGTGCCCCGTCGCGCCGTAGTGGGCGGTAAGCGCCATGGCGAGATCCGCGACGGACGGCTCTCGCTCCAGCTGGTCGAGGTGCAGCGGGATCGAGACCAGCATGCCTTGGGCGAAGTGGCCGACCGAGGGCACGAAGATCGGGCGCCGGGTCAGGCCGCCGTGGGCCATGATCTCGGGCACGTGCTTGTGGGTCAGCCCGAGCGCGTAGAGCTCGAAGGCCGGCGCATGGCCGGCTTCGTGCTCGACGATCATCGCCTTGCCGCCGCCGGAATAGCCGGAGATCGCGTTGATCGAGAGAGGCGTGTCTGGCGCGAGCCAGCCCTGGTCGACCAGCGGTCGGATCAGCGCGATGGCGCCGGTGGCGTAGCAGCCGGGGTTGGAGACCATGCGCGCCGTGCGGATCGCCTGCTCCTGGCCGATGGCCAGCTCGGGGAACCCGTAGGCCCAGCCCGGCGCGGTGCGGTGCGCGGTCGAAGCGTCGAGCACCTTCGGACCGTCCGCCATCGCGGCGACGAGCGCTGCGGTTTCCTTCGCCGCGTCGTCGGGTAGGCAGATGATGACGAGATCGACCTCGGCCAGCACCGCGCGCTTGGCCTCGACGCTCTTGCGGTCCGCGTCGGCGAGGCTCTTCAGCGCGACGTCGGTGCGGCCGGCGAGCCGCTGGCGGATGCCGAGCCCCGTCGTCCCCGCTTCGCCGTCGATGAAGATGCGCGTCGCCATGATGCTTCCGGGTTCGAACGGCTGCCGGCCGCGCGTTCGTGTCTCCCCTATGCCGCGGCGGGTCAAGGCGCTGTCAGAAGCGGCCATGGCGCAGGAAGCGTGACGCGGCGGCAATGACCGACGGCGCTCGCATCATGAAGGTGTGGGTCACCGGCAACGTGAGATGAATTGCTCCGGGCACGCGCGTGCGCGCCACGGTGACCTTGCCGTCGTTGGGCTTGGGCAGGAAGCCCAACCCAGCGGATCGAGCGAGCGCGTGCCGGCAATGATCCCGAGCGGGTAGTCGAGCTTGTCCAGGAGCGCGTCGCGCGCCGCGTGAACGGTGGTCAGCTCCGAGCCGGCCGACCCGAAGATCCGTCTGTAAGGCCCGAAGCCGTCGAGCATATCGGCGATCTCGCTGCCGCCGCTCGGCGTGCCGAGCAGCAGCACGCGGCCGAGCCGCTCGGGCGGATGCCGCGCGACGAAGGCGCGGGCGACGAGGCCGCCTAGCGAGTGGCCGACGAGGTGCAGCGTCCCGGTGCGGCCGGCACGCCAGCGCTCCGACGCGGTCTCGACGTGGTCGGCGAGAGCGGCAACGCCGACACGGCGGGTTGGATGATCGAGATTGAGCACATCGAATCCGTCGCGTCGCAGGGCGCGGGCGAGCGAAGCCATCGACGCGGAGGTGCGACCGAGACCATGAAGGAGGATGACGCCGTCGCGAAGCACGTCCCGATTAATTAAGCCGTGCCCCGCGGACCTGGTAGCCGCCGTCGTGAGCGCGGATGAACACCTCGTCGACCTGCGGATGGCGGACAGGGTCGCCGGACTCGTCGAGAAGCAGGTTCTGTTCCGAAACGTAGGCCACGTATTCCGTGTCCGCGTTCTCGGCATAGAGGTGATAGAACGGCTGGTCCTTGCGCGGGCGCACGTCCTCGGGAATCGCTTGCCACCATTCCTCGGTGTTGGCGAATTCGGGATCGACGTCGTAGACGATGCCCCGGAACGCGTATTTCCGGTGCTTCACCACTTGGCCGATGCCGAATTTTGCTTTGCGAGGATTCATGCGCGACCGTGCTCGACGCGCCGAAGCGTCCCTGCGTTCTGGAGGCAAAGTTGGGTAGAGAGGGCGTAATCTTTTGTCAACGCGGCTCGTCCGGCTCCCTTCGATGAGCCATTCGCCGCTGCGTCCGGACTTTCCGCACGAGCTGCTCACCCCCGAGGAGATGGGGGAGGCCGACAGGCTCGCCGCCGCGATGCTGCCTTCCATGATCCTCATGGATAACGCCGGTGCCGCGATCGCCGCCACGGTGACCCGGCTTGCCGGGCAGGGCGGCGGGACGATCGCGGTGCTGTGCGGCCCCGGCAACAACGGCGGCGATGGCTACGTCGCCGCGCGCCTGCTGCGGGAGGCGGGCTTCCGCGTCCTCGTCGGCGCGCTCGTACCGCGCGATCGGATGAAGGGCGATGCGGCGGCGGCGGCAACGCGCTGGCACGACCCGGTGGCGACGTTGGCGGAGGTGTCTTTCGCGGAGATCGCGGTGGTGGTCGACGCGCTCTTCGGCGCCGGGCTCGCGCGCGACCTCGCCGGCGAGGCCGCCGCAGTC
>CAXTQM010000007.1:3466-16729 GCA_964246205.1 uncultured Beijerinckiaceae bacterium
CGGCGCCACCGGCTTGCCGCGCGGCGAGGCCATCGAGGCGAGCCACACCGTCACTTTCTTCCGGCTGAAACCCGGCCACGCGCTGCTGCCGGGGCGGCTGCATTGCGGTACGATCGAACTCGCCGACATCGGCCTGCCGCCGATCGTGCTCGGCGACGTCGCACCGCGCACCAGCCTGAACACGCCGTCGGCCTGGCTTGGAGCACTGCCGGAGCCGAGCCTTTCCGGGCACAAATATGCGCGAGGCCACGTCGTCGTGATGTCCGGCCCGGCGAGCCAGACCGGGGCGGCGCGGCTCTGCGCCCGAGGCGCCCTGCGCGCCGGAGCGGGGCTGGTCACGGTGGCGACGCCAGCCGATGCGTTGCTCGTCCACGCCGCCGCGCTGACGGCGATCATGACCCGCGTTGCCGACGACGCCGCCGGCTTGGCCGAGATCCTCGCCGATCCGCGCAAGAATGCCGTCGCCATGGGGCCGGGCCTCGGCGTCGGTGCCGGCACCCGCGCGCTGGTACGTATCGCCCTGGCCGCGCCCGAGAGCGGCGATGCTCCGCCTCGCGCGGTGGTGCTCGATGCCGACGCGCTGACCAGCTTCGCTGACACGCCGCGCGCGCTGTTCGACGCCATCGCCGCGAGCCGTCACGCCGTCATTTTGACGCCGCACGACGGCGAGTTCTCCAAGCTGTTCGGCGCGGTGCTCGACGCGCACGCACCGAAGCCCGAACGGGTCCGCGCGGCGGCGGCGGCGAGTGGGGCCGTGGTGGTGCTCAAAGGGCCGGATACGACGATCGCCGATCCCGACGGCCGCACCTCGATCGCGATGAGCGAAGCGCCTTGGCTGGCCACCGCCGGGTCGGGCGACGTCCTCGCCGGCATGATCGCCGGCCTGCTCGCGCAAGCCATGCCGGCGTTCGAGGCGGCCTGCGCCGGCGTCTGGATGCATGCCGAAGCGGCGCGCCGCTTCGGGCCCGGTCTCATTTCAGAGGACCTCCCCGACGCGCTGCCGCCCGTGTTGCGCGACCTCTTCGCCGCTAAGGGGCTAGCCCCAAACGGGATCCGATGACCGGATCGTGAAGCCGCTCAGCATTGCGTGGTGCCCGAAACCGCCGCATTCGCGTGGTCTCAGACGCCACCTTCTGCCGCGGAGCGCCGATGCGCCAACCCAACGCCATCGACTTCTGGCGCGGCTACGCGCTGATCTCGATCTTCGTCAACCACATTCCCGGCAACTTCTTCGAGCGCTTCACCTACCGCAACCTGACCCTGTCGGATTCCGCCGAACTCTTCGTGTTCCTGGCGGGCTGGGCGATGCGGCTCTCGATCGAGAACCCGCGTAAGCCGATGACCACCTCGGCCGTGGTCTACAAGCTGTGGGGCCGCGCCTTCACGATCTACGTGGCGCAGACCTTCATCACCGAAGTCGCGATCTTCATCCTCGCCGCGTCCTCGGTGATGCTCGACGCGCCGTTCCTGCTGGATTGGCACAACGTCGGCGCGATCTTCCACGATCCGGTGCAGGCCCACGTCGGCCTGGTGCTGCTCACCTACCAGCTCGGCTACTTCAACATCTTGCCGCTCTACGTCGTGCTGATGATCGCCGCCCCAGCTGTGGCGATCCTCTATCGCTCGATCCCGGCGCTGGTGCTGCCGCTGTCCGTCGGCTTCTGGGTGCTGACGCAGGTGCTGGGCTGGAACATTCCGTCTTGGCCGGTCGAAGGCACCTGGTTCTTCTCGCCCTCGGCGTGGCAGCTCATCTACGTGCTGGGCTTCCTGCTCGCCGGCAAGCAGACCGACCTCGGCCTGTTCGCGCGCCGGCACGTCGTGGCGATCCGCGTCGTCGCGGTGCCGATCCTCGTTGTCGGCCTCGCCTTCGCTTCCGTGCGCTACTTCCCGGGGCTTTTCCAGCTGCCGGCGAGCCCCTACTTGAGGCTCTTCGACAAGACCTACCTGTCGATCGACCGGCTGCTCTCGGTGCTCGCGATCATCGCCGTCGGCGCAGGATCCTTCGCTCCGATCTATCGCTTGATGCCGTCGCTCGGCCGCTTCCTGTCCATGCTCGGACGCAACGGACTGCAAGTCTTCTGCGCCGGCTCGCTGCTGAGCCTGTGCGGGCAGGTCATCCGTTATCTATACGGCGGCTTGGTTGTGACCGACGTGCTTTTGTTTATCGTAGGGGTCGCCCTCATGGCGCTCGTCGCATGGATGGTGGAATGGCGTACCCGTATCAAGACCGACAGCGCTCGCGCTTCCGCGCCGGTCACCCCGGCGATCGCCGAGCCGGCAGCCTCGTCCTCTTCGGCTGCCTGACGCTCGCCGCCGGCGCCGGTCGCGCGGAAACACCGGTCAGCGTGTCGCCGCCGCCGGCCCTCAGTGCGCCGTGCGAGGCGCCGGCCAACGACATCGCGGCCAACGCGCCGCTTACCAACGTCGCGAAGGCGCTCGCCGAGCACCGGACCGTCGAGATCCTGGCGGTGGGATCGGCCGCTATCGACACGATCGGCACCGGCTCGGGCGTGAAGAGCTACCCCGTCCAGCTCGAGGACCTGCTCAAGGTCGCGCTGAAGGGCGTTGATGTCGATATCATCAACCGTGGCACCGGCGGCGAGGTGGCGCAGACTTCGGCCGACCGCATCCGCAGCGAGGTGGCCGAGGTCAAGCCGGATCTCGTGCTCTGGCAGCTCGGCACCAACGACGCGTTGGCCCGCGTCGACCCCGAACAGTTTACCGACATCGTCAAGAGCACGATCGACTGGCTCAAGGCCAACGACATCGACGTGGTGCTAGTCGGCCTGCAATACACATCACGCTTCGCGCGCGACGACAGCTACTTCGCCATCAAGCGCGCCCTTGACCAGATCGTGAAAGACGAGAGCATTCTCTACGTCAAACGCTACGACGCGATGAAATTCATCTCGCAGACCCGCGCCAAGGTTCACCTGATGACCAGCGACAACTACCATCTGTCCGATCTCGGCACGCAGTGCCAGGCCGAGCACGTCGCCCGTGCGATGATTGCCAACCTCTTCGTCCGCCGGTTCCGGCCAAATCCGACGCCGCCTCTTGTCCCGGGCACGGCGCCGAACTGATCACGTCGATGTTCGCCGCCAAGAGCGTGATAACGCAAGGCGAGCGTCCGATCATGGCGTCTGTTGCCACGCCGAAGGATGGCGTCCTACTTCTTCTCCATCGACTCCTTGTGCATGGAGTCCTTCTTCATCATCGACTCTTTCTTCATCATGGAATCTTTCTTCATCGCACCCTTGGACATAGACCCTTTCGACATCGTGTCCTTGGACATGGCACCCTCTTCGGCCGCATGGGCCAACGCGACTGGAACGACGAGCAACGCGAGAGCGACAAGCGTCGGACGAATATGAACGATCATGTGAAACGCCTTCAATGATGACGATGCACGATGCCGCGCATCTCCGCCGTCTTCGGCGCGGACGAGGTGCTGGTTACCGCAAGCGCCGCCGCAATGATGGGTGGCGGGCATTCTGTACCATCGTGACCGCGATGCTCGCCGCAGTCACGCCGATAAGGCTAAGTCCGGCGGGGCTGCTGGCAGTTGCCCAGAAACGGCCGACCCAGTCCGGCGTGTTGGCGCGGGTTGCGGCCATGGCCTCGCCGGCCAGTCGACGTGGCGTGAGGTTGTCCTTAAGCAGGTCGATAGTGCGCGCGAGGTCCTCGCGCGCCATGTCGGCGTGGCGTTCGGCTTCGGCGGGCGTCGAGTAGGATTGGGTCATCGCGGGCTCCGGACGAATTCGGTGGCGGAACGGACCTGCTTGAGTGTGCGCGTCGGCTTCAGCTTCGCCGCCGAGAGGTTGCGTGCCGCCACCGCCGCGGTGATCAGCGCGACTACGGCGATCACGCCGCCGACGATGAAGCAGGCGGCGAACAGCGGCAGCGCTTTCGCGATGACCAGCACCACACCGGCCAGGAGGAAAATCAACGCGAGCAGGCCGACCACTCCGGCGACAACCAGGCTGACAACCGAGGCAAGCGCGACGACCAGCTTCTCCGTCGCTTCCAAACGCGCCAGCTGAAGCTCTGCCGAGACCAGAGTGGTCGCGTGCTGGACCGCATCGCCGATGAGAGTCGATGTTGAAGGATGGTCGGGCGCGGCCATGGGGAGTTCCTGAGTTGATCGAGGAGCGAACCCGCTGGATTTGCGACGGTTGCGCCAATGCGTGCGATTCGTCGCAGGTCTGCTGTCACGAGAGGCGCGCAAGGCTCAAGTCGGGATGACGTCTTCAACCGTGGGGCGGTGCGCCGATCAGCACGTCGCCGCCGACACGCGCCCAGACGCGTTTCTTGATGAAGAACAGCAGGGTGGCGAAGACGACGAGGAAGATCATCACGCGCAAGCCCATGGCCTTGCGCTGCTCGAGCTTGGGTTCGGCCGCCCACATCAGGAAGGCGGAGACATCCTTCGAATACTGGTCGAGCGTCTTCGGCGAACCGTCGGCATAGTCGACCTGCCCGTCGCTCAGCGGCTTGGGCATCGCGATCTTATGGTTGGGCATGTAGATATTGTATTTGGGATCGTCAGCCTTGGTATAGCCGTGCAGAACCGCGTCGATGTATGTCGGACCCTCCGTCTCCTCGGATTGCGTGAAGAAGTCGAAGATGAAGGCCGGAAAGCCGCGCTCCCAGCCGCGCGCCTTGGCGAGGTCGGACATGTCCGGCGGCGCCTTGCCGTAGGCCGCAGCGGCGGCTTCGACATTCGGAAACGGCGAGGGGAAGCTGTCCGAGGGGCGGCCGGGCCGCTTGTACATCTCGCCCTTGTCGTTGGGCCCGTCCTCCACCTGGTAAGACGCCGCGAGAGCCTTGATCTGCCCCTCGTTGTAACCGAGCGCCAACAGGTTGCGGAAAGCGACCAGCTTCATCGAATGGCAGTTCGAGCAGACCTCCTTGTAGACCTGATAGCCGCGCTGCAGCTGCGCGGTGTCGTAATAGCCGAAGACGCCGCCGAAGCTCCATGCCAACGAGGGCGGGATCTCCGCCTCGGTACCGTTGGCCGCTTCGCTGGCGTTCTTGTCGGTGGCCTGCTCGCCCGGCGGCGGCTTTATCGTCTTGCCGGCCGGCGTCGGAACGTTGGACGCTGCCGCCTTCGGTTCTGCTGACGTGCTGCCATCAGTCGGCTTGACCTGCTTGTCGTGATTCTGCGCGAATGTGGGAGCGGCGAGGCCCAGTGCGAGCACCAGGCTCAGCGCGCCGCCCGAGACGCCGCGCCGCATGGCCAGAAAACCCATCGCGCTCAACCCTTCGTGTTCGGAGACGAGGCCGCGCCGGCGGCCATGGCGGTTGCCGAACCGCCGCGCGGGCCGAGCACAGCCTCGGAGATCGAGGCAGGCAGCGGCCGTGGCGTCTCGAAGAAGCCGAGCAGCGGCAGGACGACAACTAAGTGGAAGAAGTACCAAAAGGTGAGAATGCGGCCTACCAGCACGTAGCCACCCTGCGGCGGCTGCGAGCCGATGTATCCGAGCCCGATCGCTACGGCTGCGAAGATCCAGAAGAAGACTCGGTAGGCCGGGCGGTAGTTCGCCGACTTGACGCGCGAGGTGTCGAGCCACGGCAGGAACGCCAGCAGGATGATCGACATGAACATCGCGATGACGCCCATCAGCTTGTCCGGGATCGAGCGCAGGATCGCGTAGAACGGCAGGTAGTACCATTCCGGCACGATGTGCTGCGGCGTCACCAGCGGGTTGGCCTCGATGTAGTTGTCGGCATGGTTGAGGTAATTGGGGACGTAGAACACGACCCAGGAGTACAGCACCAAGAAGCAGACCAGCGCGAATCCGTCCTTCACGGTGAAATAGGGGTGGAAGGGCAGCGTATCCTTTGCGGTCTTCTTCTCGATGCCGATCGGGTTGTTGGAGCCCGGAACGTGCAGCGCCCAGATGTGCAGCACGACAACGCCGGCGATCATGAACGGCAGCAGGTAATGCAGCGAGAAGAAGCGGTTCAGAGTGGCGTTGTCGACCGAAAAGCCGCCCCACAGCAGGTGAGACACCCAGTCTCCAACGATCGGGATCGCGCCAAACAGGCTGGTGATCACGGTGGCGCCCCAGAAGCTCATCTGGCCCCACGGCAGCACGTAGCCCATGAAGCCCGTTGCCATCATCAGCAGGTAGATGACGATGCCGAGCAGCCACAGCACCTCGCGCGGCGCCTTGTAGGAGCCGTAGTAAATGCCGCGGAAGATATGGACATAGACGGCGAAGAAGAACATCGAGGCGCCGTTGGCGTGCACGTAGCGCAGCAGCCAGCCGTAGTTGACGTCGCGCATGATGCCCTCGACCGAGGCGAAGGCCATCGAGGCTTGCGGCGTGTAGTGCATCGCCAGGATGATGCCGGTCAGGATCTGCGACCCGAGCATGAAGGCGAGGATGCCGCCGAAGGTCCAGAAGTAGTTGAGGTTTCGCGGGTTCGGGAATGCCACGAAGGACGAGTGCACCAGGCCGACAATCGGCAGGCGCGTCTCGAGCCACTTCGCCGGAGCACTTTTCGGGACGTAGGTGGAAGTTCCGCTCATGGGCCCATCATTTAACTGCGAGTGCGCGTGCACGTTCGACACGCAGCTATACATCTCTCAAGGTGAGCGGCAATGCGACGCCCCGCCACCTGCGGCTCAGTTTGAAACATCGCCGGAGCGACATCCGTCGCGCCGGCTTGTGGCTTGGTCGCTCGACATGGTCAAGACCGACGGGCCGGCAAAGCACAGGGCCCGGCGTATCAAGGCCCGAAGTTCGTCCCGCAAAGGCTCAGAAGCCGACGACGATGTCGCCACCAAATGTGAACTGGCCACGACTACCGGTCATGTTGCCGCCGTAGCTGGTGTTGTTATTGAAGGCCGGAGCGCCGGCGACGATGCGGTCGTAACGGATTTCCGGACGGAGCAGCACGAGCGCAAGGGTCTTGGGCACGTCCGGCTTGATGGTCACGCCTAAGGAGACCTCGCTGTAGGTCGTGCCCTGCGTACCATTGGGCGCGACCAGCGTGGGCGCAGTCAGGGCGAAGGTGCCATGTTCGGACTTCACGAAGCCGGCGTCGTCCTGCGGCGTCGAAACGAAGAAATTTTGCGAGTCACGCAGCACCTCGGCCCGAAAGTTCAGCGTGTATGTATCGGTCAACGTATACGCCAGCCACTGAACAAGGCTCATGCTGATCGCTGGGCCGTTCCCAAATCCGTGCGCGTCGCGCGTATAGTTCACTTCCGTCACATAGCTCAAGGCGTTGCTAAGTTTATAGGTGACGACAACATCGTCGTAGAAGCGCACGTCGTGCGCCGCGCCGCTTGGGTCCGAAATGAAATTCTGCTCCGGCCCGATATGCGAAAGAGCGAACACGGTGAGTTTGCCGTCGAGCAGGTTGTTGAAGCCGAAGCCGGCGAAGCCGGCCGGCTTGCCGTTGGGGTCGCCGCCGGGAAAACCGAAAGACGTCTGATTGCCGGTGTCGACCCCGAAATGGAGGTCGAACGTCGGGCTGACGTGGGTCGTCGAGAAGAAGCCGGCGTGATTGAAGGTGGTCGCGTAAAAATCCGTGTAGCTGTGCGAGTAGAAGGGATTCTTCGACGAATCGAGACCCTCGTACCCCTGTGGTGAGGTAAACAGACCGACCCTGAGGTCGATACCCGCCGTCGTGAACCAGGGCAGGTGCGCCGCGACATGCGCTTGCACGATGTTCAGTTGATTACGGTCGGCGCCAAGGAACTGGTCGCCTATGCCCAGAAAGTGGTTGAAGCGCAGGTCGGAGCCGTAAAGCCCCTCCAGCGTGAAGCCCAACGCGTATCCTTTCGCCGCCGGATCGACGGGTTTCGTCACCGTCAGGAGGATCTGATTCAGTATAGGCGTGTTGGCGTGGTCCTCGTACAGGCTGCCAAAGTCGAAGCCCTGATGGTTCAGACCCTGGGTCGGGTTCGCAGGGTTGCCAATGATGCCGCCATCGCCCTGCACATGGTATTCGGCGCCGGAAAAAAAGTTGAAGCCGGAAAACGGCGCGATGGGAGTCGGCGCAGGCGCTCCCACATCGATGGCGCGGGCGATCGAGGAGCAGACCACAAAAGCCGAAACCGTCGAAAACCAAAGGAGGACGGTCTTCGACATCCGTCGCGTCGTCACAGATCCATTCCAAGTTGCAGCATTCGCAACGAAGCGGAAAATCTTCATCGAAACAAGCGGAGGCGATGTTCGCGTGCGCCGAGTGACAGATTTGACGATTTTCACGATCAGCGTGCTTGCATGCCGGTCGGCGCGCGAGCGACTTGGCCATTCTGAGCGAAGTGTCGGCTTCGGTCAGCCCAACGTCCGGATCGTTTCTCGCCATCGGCGTGACGGTATCGACAGGCGGAAGCAGGTGCATCAAGCCACGTTGAACGTATCGACGGCGATTGGCGTGTCGCCGCATCCTGAGAAAGAGCTGATCATCATTGCGGCGATTGCGCGGGTTTGCCCATTCCGCATTACGGCGTCCGATGCAGGAGAACTGCTCGACACCGCTTCTCCGATCGGCGCACGCGACGACTTGCGCGGAACGCGGCTCAGGCAGCGCTTTTCGCCACCGATTACAGCGGATATAGGATCGACGACACGCGGCCTTCATCCCATCGGTGCGGCGCGCCAGGAACCTGTAATGTCGCAAGACATGGTGCGCGACACGGCCTCCAATGGTGCGGGAGGGATCGCGCCGACTCCGACGCTGGACACGGCGCTTGCCGCCAACCCGGACATTCACGTCGACTCCCATGGCAGATCCTCGCTTCTGGGGCTCGCCGTCGCGTCGATCGGCGTGGTCTACGGCGACATCGGCACCAGCCCGCTCTACGCGTTGCGCGAGTCGCTCGCCCACACCAAGGACCGCGGCTTTGGCGGCGAGGCGGTTGTCGGCACCGTTTCGCTGATCCTGTGGGCGCTGTTCTTCACCGTGACGGCCAAATACGTGCTGTTCCTGATGCGAGCGGACAACAAGGGGGAGGGCGGCACGCTCTCGCTCATGGCGCTGGCCCAGAAGGCGCTGGGCCGGCGTTCGACCCTGGTGTTCTTTCTCGGCGTCGCCGGCGCGGCGCTGTTTTCCGGCGATGCGATCATCACGCCGGCGATCTCCGTGCTGTCGGCGCTGGAGGGGCTCGTGCTGGTCACGCCGTTCTTCGACAACACGCGCCTAGTCCAGGCACTCACCATCCTCATCCTCGTCACGCTGTTCTTCGTGCAGCGCACCGGCACCGCCCGCGTCGGCGTGTTCTTCGGCCCGATCATGGTGCTGTTCTTCGTCGTCATCGCGGTGCTTGGCGCGATCCACCTCTTCGACGCGCCGCGGATCCTGCAGGCTTTTCTGCCCTGGCACGCGCTTGGCTTCCTGTTCGGCCACGGTTTCCTCGGCTTCATCGTGCTCGGCTCGGTGTTCCTGGCGGTGACTGGGGCCGAGGCGCTGTACGCCGACATGGGGCATTTCGGCCGCCTGCCGATCCAGTCGGCCTGGCTGCTCTTCGTGCTGCCGGCGCTCTGCCTGAACTACCTCGGGCAGGGCGCGCTGGTGCTGGCCCACCCACAGGCGGCAGACAATCCGTTCTTCAAGCTCGCCCCGTCCTGGCTGCTGCTCCCGCTCGTCGTCCTCTCGACGATGGCCACCGTGATCGCCAGCCAGGCGGTCATCACCGGCGCCTATTCGCTGGCGCGCCAGGCGATTCAGCTGGGGCTGCTGCCGCGCATGCTGATCCAGCACACGTCGGACACGCAGGAGGGGCAGATCTTCATCCCGCGCATCAACGTGATGCTGTTGCTCGGCGTGATGGCTCTGGTGATCATCTTCCAGAAGTCCGACGCGCTGGCTTCGGCCTACGGCATCGCCGTCACCGGCACGATGGTGGTCACGACGGCCATCGCCTTCGTGGTGGTCTGGAAAATGTGGCGCTGGCCGCTGTGGCTAGCGGCGACCTTCTGCGGCATGTTCCTGGCGGTGGACCTCGCCTTCCTCGCCGCCAATCTGGCCAAGGTGCTGGAGGGCGGCTTCGTCCCGCTGGCGATCGCCGCCTGCGCCATGGTGGTGATGTGGACTTGGGTGCGCGGAAACGCGCTGCTGGTGCGCAAGACCCAGCGCGACTCCATCAAGACGCTTGACCTCATCCGTATGCTGGAGAAGTCGAAGCCGGTGCGCGTCGCCGGAACGGCGATCTTCCTCACCAATCATCCCGACACCGCACCTTCGTCGCTGATGCACAACCTCAAGCACAACAAGGTGCTGCACGAGCGCGTGGTGGTGATGTCGATCAAGACCGAGCCGACGCCGCGCGTGCCGAAATCCAAGCGCTTCGAAATCGAGGCGATGTCGGCGGACTTCACCAAGGTCGTTCTGCACTACGGTTACATGGAGAGCCCGCGCATCCCCTCGGCGCTGGGCTCGCTGCGCAAGGCGGGCTTGAAGTTCGACATCATGACCACCTCGTTCTTCCTCGGGCGGCGCACCATCAAGACGTCGCCCACGTCGGGCATGCCGCTGTGGCAGGACAGGCTTTTCGTCGCGCTGTCGAAACAGGCGGCCAACGCCACCGACTTCTTCGCCATTCCTTCCGATCGCGTGGTCGAGCTCGGCGCGCAGATCACGGTGTAGCATCGGCGGTTGGCGCTTGTCCGAATCTGCGGAGCTTTTTAGGACGGTGGAGCGAACCGGAGGCCTTGACCGACGTTTCGCCTCCAACTGGTGCCGGGCCTTTCGGCGGCATCGGGCATGAGGGGCTGCCGCGCGGAATGCGAAACCTGCGGCAGCCCTTTTTCGTTCGTGCCGCATGCTGAAGCCGCCTGACGGCAGCAAATGCACGGAGCCATGCGGATCAGCCCATCCATGAACATGCGAACGGCCCAGCCGACGACCGAGGTGACGCACGGCGGCGAAGAAGGCGCCGTCATGGCGGTTCTTTTCGCGCTATCCTTCTCGCATCTGGTCAACGACACGGTGCAGTCGCTGGTGCCGTCGGTCTACCCGATCCTGAAGGCGTCCTACCACCTCGACTTCGGCCAGATCGGCTTCATCACGCTGGCGTTCCAAATGACAGCCTCGTTCCTGCAGCCCTTCGTCGGGATCGTCACAGACCGACGGCCCGCGCCGTTCTCGCTGGCGATCGGCATGGTCTTTTCGCTCTGCGGCCTCGTGTTGCTATCGCGCGCGCCGAGCTACCACGTCATTCTGGTCGCCGCCGCGCTGGTCGGCGTCGGCTCGTCGATCTTCCATCCCGAGGCCTCACGCATCGCGCGGGCCGCCTCGGGCGGTCGCTACGGTTTCGCGCAGTCGCTGTTCCAGGTCGGCGGCTACTGGGGCGCGGCGCTTGGCCCGTTGCTCGCAGCCTTCATCGTGGTGCCGCGCGGCCAACACGCGATCGGGTGGTTCGCCGGCATCGCGCTCGTCGGCATCGCCACGCTGTTCGCCATCGGCGTTTGGTATTCGCGCTACCTCGCGGCGCGCATGAGTATGGCACGGCGGCCGATCGCCGGATCGCCGCTGGGGCGCCGTACAGTGGTGCTCGCCACCGCCGTGCTGCTGGTGCTGATCTTCTCCAAGTTCGTCTACATGGCCAGCCTGTCGTCCTACTACACGTTCTACCTCATCCATAAGTTCGGCGTCGGCGTGCAGACCGCGCAGCTTTTCCTCTTCGCCTTTCTCATGGCGACGGCGATAGGCACCTTCTTCGGCGGCCCGATCGGCGACCGCTATGGACGCCGCGTGGTGATCTGGGGCTCGATCGTCGGCGTGCTGCCGCTAACGCTCGCCATGCCCTACCTAAATCTCCCGCTGACAGGCATCTGCGCCGTTCTAATCGGGCTGGTGCTCTCCTCCGCCTTTCCGGCGATCATTGTTTTCGCACAGGAGCTGATGCCGCGCCGCATCGGCATGGTCACCGGCCTGTTCTTCGGCTTCGCTTTCGGCATGGGCGGCCTGGGCGCCGCGGTCCTCGGTCAGCTGGCCGATGCCACCAGCATTACCACGGTCTATCGCGTCACCGCCTTTTTGCCGGTTATCGGCCTCATGGCCTGCTTCCTGCCGCAGCTTGAGAGTCGGCGCGCCGTGTGAGCGCGACAACGGCCAAGCCACGCGTGACGATCACCTATTGCACGCAGTGTAATTGGCTCCTGCGCGCCTCCTGGATGGCGCAGGAGCTGCTCTCGACCTTCGGTCAGGATATCGGCGAGGTTGCCCTCGTGCCAGCGAGCGGCGGTGCCTTCGCCATCGCAGTCGACGACGCCGAGGTCTGGAAGCGCAAGGCCGACTGCGGCTTCCCCGACGTCAAAACGCTGAAGCAGCGCGTCCGCGATCGCCTCGATCCCGCGCGCGACCTAGGGCACCTGGATCGCGTGTAGCGCAGCCGACCGCCGGCTATTTGCCGCTCCTGACGCGAAACACTTGCACAGACGTGTCGGGTAGCGGCACGCGCGAGAGATACGGCGGAATGCGCCCGCCCAGCAGCTCGGCGGCAAGGCTATTCGGCGCCCGCGCGGCTTCCGATGCCGTTTCGCCCAAGGCCGGACAGATCATCACGTAGGAGACAGCGCGCGAGGCGAGCAGCTCCGAGGCCCTGTCTTGCCGGGCGAGGAAGACGTCGAAGGCAAACCTGTTACCGTCGTTGTTGCGGTGATAGGGCGCCGCGAACACGTCGAGCGACGTGTCGACCAGCAGGGCTGAGCCCATGACGATCGGCGCGACGACGGAGCCCGGACGCAAGTGTGCCAAAGGTGCCATTGCGGCGGGGCCGAGACACGCGGAATGGGCGACGTTCGCCTGGGCGTCATCTGGCAGCACGAAACTCCAGAAGGTGCCGGTGAACGGCAGGATCGCGAGAGGCAAGACGGTTGCGACGAGGGTCGACCGTCTCGAGATGTGCTCACGCAAATTCATGACGGCGTAGACGCTGCCGAGCAGGGCCAGCGGCGTGATGCTGGCGAACACGCGCACCTGTACGAAGCCGAGGCCGAGGCCGAAAGCCACGATCGCCGCTATCGCGGCGAAGCGCAGGGACGCGGTGCCGTGCTGACGGATCGCCGCGCAGACCGCGCCGACTAGGCCGAGCAGTATCGGCAGAAGGATCGTCACACCCAAGAACGGCCATCTGCGTGCGAAGGCGACAAACGAAAGTGATTCGACAACGTTGTCGAGCCAAAGCGCGCGGACCAGAGGGTCAACCGCGGCGAAAGGGCTCTTCAGGCAGGACGGGTAGGCCGCACCGACGAACAGCAGCACAACCGCGCCGGTCGCCGCTGCGGCCGCGCCCCTGAG
>CAXTQM010000007.1:16739-20842 GCA_964246205.1 uncultured Beijerinckiaceae bacterium
CCTGAGTGGCCACGACAGGGCCGCGCGCGACATCGCCAAGGCGCCCGCCGCTCCGAGCATTCCGGCGCCGAGATGCGCCGGCCCAAAGGCATCGCAGACCGGCGCGAACCAGTTCGCGGGTGCGACCGTCACTAGGAAGACAAGCGGTAGCGTCGTGCCCAGTCCGATCGCGAAACAGGCGAGAGCGCGGGCCATCTCCGCGCCGCGCAGCACCCAGGCGGCAACCATCAGCAAGCTAAGCAAACCGAGGAAGGGGAAGGTTTCGAGGCTAAGCGACAGCGCGAGCGCGACGATTGCTCCCGCGACAGCGCCGAATACCGCCTTCGCCGGATCGAAGCTGGCGAGCGCGGCCGTGACGGCGACGAGCAGCAGGAGGGTTTCTGGGCCGTGATGGCCGATGCGGCCCGGCACGAACATGATCAACGCGGCGCCGCTCGCCGCCAGTCCGAGAAGGGCGGTCGCCCGCGCGTCCCGGCCGAGCAGCAGTTCGGCAAACCTGGCCATGGCCGCGTAGAGCAGTACGAGCAGCACGCTCGGCACCGCGATGGCGGCACATCGCTCGGCATGCGCCGCGTCGGTGAAAACTTCGAAAAGGCGTATCAGCAGCGCCGGCGGCAGGTCGACTAGACGCGACCAGTGCATCGACGAGTTAACGGTTGGATCGAGCCTGTGAGCCGACAGATCGAACCAGGCCTGAGTGTGCCGCCAAGCGCGGATCTCGACCAGGCGCATGGCATCGTCCGGATCGTCGATGAAACCACGGAGAACCAAGGCCGCGATTGGCGCGAACGACAACAATGTGAACGCCGCGGCTGCTAGCACCAGCAGAATTGTCGCTATGGACGACCGGTTTTTGACCGCTTGCTGCTGTCCCGAAGCGGTCACCGGCCCGTTTTGCGGCGGCTTCTCAGCGCGGCGAGCCCAATCGGTATTTGCCCAGCCACTCGCCGCCGGCCGCGTCTTGCCGGCCACGCTATGCATGATCCGCTCTCCTGACTGCCTCGAAGCAACAGGATCAAGCAAAACGCATCGAGGCTAAAGAAGGACTAATCTCGGCTTGCGCGCTCACGCCCTGCCGACTGCGCGCAAATACAAAGCTGACAAGCGCCAAGCATCGCTGGCGCTTGTCATAACGAATGATCAATTCTTGCTGGCGTTACCGCCGGGGTTTCCGCCGGTGGCGGTCGGCTCGGCGGTCGTCGAGCCAGTGCCGGTCGAAGCGCCCGAACTGCTGGGGGAACCGCCCGTGCCGGAGCCGCGCATTGCCGACGAGCCTTCCGACGGTGAAGTCTGCCCGGGCGTGCCCTGCTGACCGTTGGAGGTGCCGCCGAGCGAGGTGCCGGCGCTCTGCGAGAAGGCGGGAGCGGCAAAAAGGAGGGCCGTAGCCACGGCTGCGGCGATGGTTGTAAACTTCATGGTGGTGTCTCCTGCGTGCAGAGGCGGCACGTAGGGCAGCAAGCCGCCGCTGGCCGTATGGTTGCGCGGCAACCAACCAAGCGCGCCTTCGCCTTGTTTATGTTCCGTCTTGTTCTGCTAGGTCTTAGAGCACCAGATTGTGGCGGTAAGGCAAAAAGCCAAGGACTTTAAAGCTTAAGCTGGTGCTGCGAGAGAGGATTGAACTCTCGACCTCTCCATTACCAATGGAGTGCTCTACCACTGAGCTACCGCAGCGAAGATCGGCGCGGCGCGAAGGGCGGCGGCGATGGCGGGCTTTTGCCACAGCCGTTCCGGCGAGACAAGCGCACGCCGTTACGCTTCAGCCGCTCGTCACCACAGGCAGCGCGACCGGCGATGGTGGCTCCTCTCCGCGAGCGCGGATCAGTCCGACCACGTAGGCGTCGAACGAGGCTTGCACCAGCGGCGCGCGCCAACACTCGGCGAAACCGCAGCTGAAGCCTTCGAGCACTTCCGCGGGCATGGTAGCCTCGCAGCGGCAACGCCGCTCCTTCATCGCATCACCTTTTCAAAACCACGAAAACGACGCGGCGCGTGAACCCCGCGTTTACCTCGTTCAGCCATCGTCGCGCCATGTGCCGAGTGGGAGAAGGCTGAATGTCGGGGCTGCTGAAGCGTTTCATGGGCGATCGCCGCGGCACGACCTTCGAGGGGATCGCGCTTTCGGTGTCGATCGTCGCGGTGGCCTTCGTCGCCTCGGCGGACATGCTCGACTACATGGTCAAGAAGCACGGCGCCGGGCAGGCCATTGTTGTCGCCAAGCCGGCGGCAGCGGTCGACCTCGACGAGACGCCGACCGCCTCGCTGCCCAAGCTGATCAATCGCTCGGTGCTCGATCCCTGCACCGGTCGAGCTCGCTAGGACGGGACGCCCGCTTCAGTACAGACCGCCGGGATCGTTGCCGCCGGCGGCGTCGGGGTAGAACTGCCGCGCAGGCGCCTTGCGCCGCGGCACGTCGTCCGGGGGCAACGGTGCGCCATCAAACCCGGCGTCGTCCACCGGCGCCTGGCGGCGCTTGGCGACGCGCTTCTTCTTCTCCGGCTTGGCGGGCTGCTCGGCGGCGGGCGGCGGGATCGGTTCGGCATCGGCAGTCTGCGGCGCCTTCTCAACCTGCGTTCCGCCTTTGCAGTCGGTCAGCCAGATGTCGTAGACAGGGTGCTCGATCGGGTTCAATCCGGGACTGGCGGCGAACATCCAGCCAGAGAAGATACGCTTATACTGCTTCTTGGCGTCGATCTCGTCGACTTGGGCAAAGGCGATGGTCTGCGGCGCCTCGGTGGCTGGACGTGTGTAGCATGCCCGCTCGGTGATCTGCAGCGAGCCGAATTGCACGGTCTCGTTGGTGGCCACCTCGAAGGAGATAATCCGACCGGTGATCTTGTCCAAGCCGGAGAACACCGCCGTGGGATGAGTGATGCGGTCGGCGCGTGCCGCGCCGGTGCTGGTGAGGACAAGGGCGGCGAGCCCGAGCAGAAAGGGTCGTGTCATCACGTGATCCGGCGGCCGAGCCTCGAAGGCAGGGCCGGGTGGCAGAGCACTTCACCCATCACAGGAGTCCGGCCGGAATGCGACCTATTCGGCCGGCGTTGCGGCGGCCAGCCTAGCCTGCTCGATCTCCCATTCGCGCTCGGCCGCGCGGCGGCGGGCGACAACGTCCCAGCTCGTTCCGAACGCCCGGTCGCAGACGCCGGGGCTGCCGAAGCCGTCGGAAAACGAAACGTTGCCTTTGGCGTGGTGCTCGCCGTGGGCCTGGCTGGTGATGGCGTCGGCCAGCGCCTTGACGAAGCGCGGCATGCGCGCGGCGAGTCTCGCCTTGGGCAGCAGCACCGCGAAATCGTAGCCGGAATGCTCGTAGACGCCGCCCACCGCGCCGAGGCCTGCAATCATCGAGTGAAACAGGATATCCGAGCCGCCGCCGCCGATAAGGGCGAGGGGCAACAGATAGGGCAGTACGATTTCCAGGAAGAAATCCTGCGGGCTCATGTAGCAGGCCGAGATGCCCTTGCTGGCGCCGGTCGAGTGGTGGACCGAGTGGCGCAGCGTGCGCATCAGGCTCGGGCGGTGCAGCAGGTGGCGGTGAGTGACGTATTGAACCACGTCGTGGCCGATCCCCATCGCCGGGAGCGACAGCAGGAAGCGCCAGACCGGCAGGTGCGCAGTGCCGACAAAGCAGAGGCCGAGCACCTGCACGAGGATCATGCACGGCAGCAGCACGAAACACTGGTTGAAGAGCACGCGGCCCATCAGCTGGCGGTAGGACTTGCGGTCGATGTCGCGCACCTTGAACCGGCGCAGCGTGCGGGTGCGGTCGCACCATTCGAACGCGTAGCCCACCGCGTGGTACACGACCATCTGGAGCGCCCAGACGTAGATCGACAGCGGCAACCACCAGGGCAGCGTCAGCGACATCGTTGGAAAACCTCAAGCTTCGTCAGGGATGATGTAGGTCGTAGTCGCCGCATGCGACAAGACCGTGGCGTCACATCGACCGTGACTGTGGCGACGATAGCGCGTAGCCGGAGGCCCGAGAATTCACGGCTTGTAACGCGCTGCAACACGAGAACGCTTCCAGATGTCGACACGCAAGGCGGACATCGCCATCGAGACGGCGCGCATGCTGATCGAGGCGAAGGCCATCCTCTTCATGG
>CAXTQM010000008.1:0-20474 GCA_964246205.1 uncultured Beijerinckiaceae bacterium
CGGCGGTCCACCACGCGGCCACGATCTTGCGCCAGCGTCCGGGCTGCTCGATGCGAGTCTCGCGGTCGAGGACTCGCCGCGCACCGATCGTCAGCGGCCAGTATAGCGCGACGACGGCGAGCACGACGGCCCAGAAGACGACGAGCCGGCCGCCCGAGAGATTCCTGTTGAAGGCGGCGAGCCAGCTTTGGAATTCCTGATTGACATCGGCGAGATTGCCAGGCGTCTCGCGCACCACCGTGAACCACAGCGGCGGGCTGAGGATGCTGGTCGAGCGTTGAAACAGCGTGTTCGTGAAAAGCATGCGCTGCTGAGACGAGGCCCAGTTCGCCTGCTGCTGCGCCGAGATCACCAGCTCGTTGGCTCGCTTGAGCAGGCCATCATTGGCCTGGAAATCCTTCTGCAGCTCCTCGCGATGCTTGGTGACGTCCTCGGCCTCGCCCTTCTCGGGCTTGGCGCCGAGCGGGGCCAACCTCGCCTTCGTCGCGGCGACCCGCGGCGTCAGCTTCTCGACCATCGCCTGCGCCTGGGCAAGGAGCGGCGGCACCGCGGCGGCGGCCGCGTCGAGCTGTGGCCGCGTCGGACGTCGGGCATCGAGCAGCTTGTGGTTGTCGGCGAGCTTCTCGGTGAGCTGCTGCACCGAGCCTGCGAGATGCTCCTGCGTCTCGCTGGGCGCCGGCGCCGCAGCCTGCGCCCGGACGCCGCCGCACACACACGCGAGCAGCGTCAGGATGAGAAAGGAGCGGAGAAGGCTGTTCATGAAGCTCGCAGGATCGGCGCGTCGGTCTCGGCGGCACGACGCCGCAGAAATCCGGTTTTGTTGCGGCGCCGCATCGTAGGCTGCGTTCGCGCCGTGGACGGCGGCGTCCCAAGCCACTACGTCACCGCATCAAGCGCCATGCCGGGCGCCGCCCGGAGACCACCTTGCTCGATCGTTCGCACACCACCGGCTTCGGCCTCAACACGCTGGACCGCATGGCGAACCAGCGCGAGGACGAAGCTTTCATCGCCGGCCTGCGCGCCAATCCTGCGACCCGCTGCCTCGTGCTCTCGGGCGAGATCCCCGCCCTCAAGGCCGAGGAGGCTGCCGCCGATGCGCTGTTCACCTTCGCCGAGGCCAAGGCGCTGGGTAACGCCACCCACACCGTCTTCCTTGGCTGCCACGGCGACCGCGCGCTTTTCGCCAAGCTGATCGAGGCTGTCGGCCACGATAACTCGCAGGAACGCGGCGCGCTGTCGTTCATCGACCTGCGGACGATCGCCACTCAGGGCCTCGTCGCGCCCGACATCGTCGGCGCGCTCAGCCAAGCCAAGAGCCTACTCTATTGGCACAAGCACAACGGCTTCTGTGCCAATTGCGGGCAGACGACGCGCTCCTCCGTCGGCGGGTCGCGACGCGAGTGCGACAACTGCGGGCGCCACCACTTCCCACGGCTCGAGCCCGTGGTGATCATGCTGATCACGGACGGCGATCGTTGCCTGCTCGGCCGGCAGACGCGCTTCCCGCCAGGCATGTATTCCTGCCTCGCCGGCTTCGCCGAGATCGGCGAGACCCTTGAGGATGCCGTGCGCCGTGAGGTGTCGGAGGAGGCTGGTCTGAAGATCGGCCAGGTCGAGTATTTCGCCTCGCAACCCTGGCCCTTCCCGTCATCGCTGATGATCGGCTGCACCGCGCAGGCGCTGTCGACCGACATCACCATGGATCCCGTCGAGCTCGAGGACGCGCGCTGGTTCACCCGCGACGAGGTACGCCTGCTGCTTTCGCGCAGCCATCCCGCCGGGTTCGTCTGTCCGCCCAAGCTCGCCATCGCCAACGCGCTTATGAGCGACTGGGCGCTGGGATGAAGGGTGCGCTGGTCCTCTTCTCGGGCGGGCAGGATTCCACAACCTGTCTGGCCTGGGCGCTGGAACGGTACAACAACGTTGAGACGGTGGGCTTCGACTACGGCCAGCGCCATCGCATCGAGCTCGACGGCCGCCCGCGCCTGCGCGCCGCTTTGGCCAAGCGCAGGGGCGCGCGGCTAGGGCCGGATCACACCATCGAGATGAGGGCCCTGGCCGGCATCGGCGAGACGGCAATGACCCGCGATATCGCCATAGATACCGACGCGAAGGGGCTGCCCAACACCTTCGTGCCCGGCCGCAACCTCCTGTTCCTCACCTACGCCGCCGCGTTGGCGCATCGTCGCGGCTTGAGCGTGCTCGTTGGCGGCATGTGCGAAACCGACTTCTCAGGCTACCCCGACTGTCGCGACGACACGATCAAGGCCATGCAAGTGGCGCTGAACCTCGGCATGGAGGCGCGCTTCAGAATCGAGACGCCGCTGATGTGGCTCGACAAGGCCGACACCTGGCGGTTGGCGGAACGGCTTGGCGGCGCGGCGCTGGTCGACCTCGTAGTCGAGGCCACCCACACCTGCTATCTGGGCGAGCGCGGCGACCGGCACGCTTGGGGCTACGGCTGCGGCACCTGCCCCGCCTGCGCCCTGCGCGCCGAGGGGTGGCGGCGCTACCGCTGCGGCTAGTGGATCGGCGCGCCGTGGGTGTGGAAGGCGCGAAGCCTGCGAAATACCGGCGTGTCGAAATTACCAGGAAGATCCAGTTCACCCGTCAACCAGGAGAACACATCGCGGTCGGGCGCCTCCATCAATTGCTCAAGTTCGTCCACCTCGGAGACCGGCAACGTGCCGAGTTCGCTGTCGGCGAAGCGGCCCATCAGCAGGTCCATCTCGCGCGTACCACGATGCCAGGCGCGAAACCGAAGGCGGCGGCGGCGGGTGTCGAGATCGGCATCATCGGGCATATTTGTTCGCTCGCCGGCAGGGTAGATCGCCATGGAGCCGGAACAAAGTCGCGATCCGTCGCCGGCAAAACAGACTGCAAAAAGCACAACGAGATTTTTCCGCTCCGCCCATCATCCCAATGCTGATCAGTTCGTCGCGGCCGTCAGCGTCGGATCCGCCTTGTAGGTCGTCGGGAACAGCTTCTTCAGCGCCTCGACCTTCGGGATGTCATTCGCCGCGATGTAGGGTTCGTGCGGGTGAAGCGTGAGGTAGTTCTGGTGATAGCCCTCCGCTGGGAAGAAAGGCTTGTCGCCTGACACCTTAGTCACAATTGGACGGCTGAAGGCGTGGTTTTTCTCCAGCTGTGCAATGTAGTCCTTGGCAACCTTCGCCTGCTCCGGGTCCGTCGCGAACAAGTCGGAACGATATTGCGTGCCCTCGTCAGGACCCTGGGCATTGAGCGTTGTCGGGTCGGTCACCACCGAGAAGTAGATTTGCAGCAGCTTGCCGTAGCTCACCTCCTTCGGATCGAAGGTGACCTTGACCGATTCGGCGTGACCGGTCCTGCCGGTACTGACGGTGTCGTAGTCGGCCGTCGACTTGGCGCCGCCGGTGTAGCCGCTGACCGCCGAGGTGACGCCCTTCACGTGCTGGAAAACGCCCTGCACGCCCCAGAAGCAGCCGCCGGCGAACACCGCCGTCTCGGTCTTCGAGGCCGAACCGATGGCTAGATCGACCTTAGGCGGCGGCACGACCTTCATGTCCTCGGCCGACGCATTGCGCGTAGGTAGCAAGAGCGCGCCGACGCCGACTGCGAAGCTGGCGGCAGCCAGCGCGAGGAGAGGCTTGCGGGTGTTCATCATAAGTCTCCTCAGGCGCTCGCGCCGGGCTCGAACTTCATCGCCACACCGTTCATGCAATAGCGCAGGCCGGTCGGCTTGGGGCCATCGTCGAACACGTGGCCAATATGGCCGCCGCAGTTGGCGCAATGCACCTCGGTGCGCGTGAAGCCCAGCGTCGAATCTCGGCTCTCGCCGACGGCGTCCTTCAACGGCTGCCAGAAACTCGGCCAGCCGGTGCCGCTGTCGAACTTGGTCTCCGAGCTGTAGAGCTTTCGGTCGCAACCGACACAAGCGAAAATACCCCTGCCGTGCTGGTCGTTCAACGGGCTGGTGAACGCACGTTCGGTGCCCTCCTCTCGCAAGATGTAGAATTGCGCTGACGTGAGCTTCTTCTTCCACTCGGCGCTGGTGAGCTTCAACGGGAAAGTGCCCTCCGAAGCAGCACGTGCCCCGTCCTTGCCGCCGAGCGCCACAACTCCGAGGCCAAGCGCACCGACACTGTAGGCTAAAGTGGCGATGAAGCCGCGGCGGCTGCCGTCGTGATCCTTGCCGAACATCTATCCTCCGTTTGTCGCCAAGCGGCAACAAGGCTCGCTCTTGCCCAGCGGCCTCTGTTCCGCGGGCTATCGTGAAGCTATACGTAGCGATTGGAGCGAAGGTTACGAGGCTGGGCCGATAGCGGCTGGGGGCACGGAGATGGCGGTCATCGATCGGATGCGACAAGCGCAGGGTATCGCGTTCCCCTTCATTGTATTGCTGGCCGCGACGCCGGTCGCGGCGCAAGGTTCCGCCAAAATGTCGTTAACGGCACAGGATCCGGCTTCTGCGCAGCCGAGTCTGCCCAATCCGATGCCGGACCTCTCCATGCCGGCCAGCTCGGAAGCGAAGTCGCAGGCCTCCGGTGGAAAAACAAATCTTTCACCCTCTAAGGCTACCCACCACGGAAGCCATCGTCGCATCGCCGGCAATCGGAATGTCGGCAAGCCGCTCTCCCGTCCGGCACTCGCCAACGTCGAATTGGTCGAGCCGCTGCCGCATCCGCCGCAGCCGCCTCATGTCACTGTGCCGGTGCCGGCCTACCCTCTCGAGAACTTCGTGACCTACTTCACCACGCCGCCGCCGCCGGTCATCTGTATGCCGACGCGCCCGGACCGCTTCATGCCCGACCCGCATCTGGTAAACCAGCAGCCCGCCCTGTGCACGGCGGACAATCCTTGAGCGGTCACTTCTTGCAATTGGCATCCAGGAGCTTGGCGAGATCGAGACCCATCTTCTCCTGGCCTTCTCGGTAGACTTCGTCCGGCGTGAAATCGATGCGGCCATGAGGGCCGCGAATTTCCAGCGGCTCGACTACCTTCCATGAGCCGTCCGACTGATGCTCAAACTTGTTGCATTCGAAGCCGGCGGCATGGGCCTGTCCGAGGACCGCTGCGAGAGTAAGAAGTACGAGGGTGGCGCGCATCGAGCTTGCTCCGGGTTGCCGGCGGTAACCGTGTCGCAGGTATGAGGTTCGCGCGGCCGTTCAGCCGATCCCGAGGCTCTTGCCGCTCTGCGTCGGCTCGGCATCGGCCACGGCGTCGATCAGCGCCTCGAAGGCCACCAGCGCGTCAGCGCGGGCATGGTCGACATCGAGGCTGATCCCTTGGGGCTGGACGCCCACTTCGTGGATCACGCCGGCCAACCGGTCGGCCGCCACGACGGCGGCCTCGCGTGCGGCTTCGATCCGCGGCGTCGGAACCACCCAGAACAGCGCGTTCTTGACGAGCGCTCGCATGGCGGCGGACAAATAGCGGTGATCGACGATCGAAACGGTCTCGAGCGGGACCAGAGCCGACCGCAGTTCCCGGGCAACGGTGGAGCCGTAGGGTGTCATCAGGGTGTCTCCTTCTTCAGGCTTTTACGCCTAAGGGCACGCCAAGCGAAAACAGGACCCAATCAGTTTAGGACAGGAAATGCAGACAAGAAAAGCATCGATCAAAGAGACCGGCGAAGAGCTCTCGCCCGCGGAATGGGAGCGTTTCGATGCTGCCGTTGCGGACTTGAAGGCCGAACGGGATTGCGGCGACGAGCCCAAAGCCGCGAAGGAGCGACAGCACGCCGCGGAGCGCAACGGTCAAGCGCTGGTTTGAGCCGACCAGGTCGCGTTTCGAACCAGCGGCGAGCGTTCTAGCGTCCTAACAACGGCATCGAGTTCCTCGGCCGTAGCGACGATCGGCACCAAGACGGCGGCGAGTTCGACCTGATCCTCAATGTCGGAAAGGATCTCCACTTCGCGAATCGGCAGCGAAGCCATCGACAGTTCGGCGTCGAGCAGGTCGCGCACGTCGGAAAGGGCCTCGGGCTCGCAGATCGCGTGGACGCGATACACGGCCTCGCTATCTCCGGAGGCGACCGGACGGCGGTCGACCCAGCGCACCAGCGGGCGAAGCAGCGTGTTTCCAGCCAAGACGAAGAAAGCCAGCGCCGCCGCCTCGGCCGGCATGCCGCTCCCGGCGAACGCGCCCACGGCTGCCGAGCACCACAGCGTCGCTGCCGTGTTGAGACCGCGAATGCTGGCGCCGTCCTTCAGGATGACGCCGGCGCCGAGAAAGCCGATGCCGGAAACCACGTAAGCGACGATCCGGGTTGCGCCGTCGGCGCTCAGCAGGCGAAGGCCGAGATCGGCGAAGGCAGCCGACCCAACCGCCACCAGCACGTTGGTGCGCAGCCCCGCATTGCGCTGCCGCCACTGCCGCTCGAAGCCGATCAAGGTACCGAGCACGAACGCTGCGGCGAGCGCCTCCAGCGTCTGCGCGAAAGGGCTCGCCGCGAGACGAGCAAGAGTGTCGGGCAAAACGCGTCTCCAGGGGACCTTCCCGCAAGGAGCCCGATGCGCTGCCGGGGTCAAGCCGTCAGGGTACCTTGGATTTCGGAGCCTCGACCAGGATCGCCATGCATATTTCCTTGATCTCGCGCGGCGTCAGCAGACCGCCTTGTGCACCGGTGCGCGCCAGCGACTGGATGCGCGCGGACGTTACGTTGCGCGCCTTGCGCGAGCGCAACGCGACATCGCCGCCGACGACAGGTATCGGGCTTGGAGACACACAAAACGATGCGGGAGCTTCGCCGTAAGGTCGATTGGCAAAAAGGCTAAGCGGCTCAGCCTCCGGTGACGCTCATGTGCCGCCCGACCGCCGGCCGCGCGAGCTCGCGATCGATGATGAAGTCGTGGCCCTTTGGTTTGCGCGCGATGGCTCCGGTGATCGCCTCGTTCAGAAGATTGTCGCGAGGCGAAGCGCGCAAAGCCTCGCGCAATTCGACGGCATCCTCCTGGCCGAGGCACATGTAGAGGGTGCCGGTGCAGGTCACGCGGACGCGGTTGCAGCTCTCGCAAAAGTTGTGAGTCAGTGGCGTGATGAAGCCGAGTCGACCGCCGGTCTCCTCCACCTTCACGTAACGCGCCGGGCCGCCGGTCTTGTAGGCAACATCGGTCAGGCGCCAACGCGCGGCGAGGTCGGCTCGCAACTGCGACAGCGGTAGGTACTGGTCGATGCGATCCTCGGCGATCTCGCCCAACGGCATGACCTCGATCAGCGTGAGGTCCATGCCGCGACCGTGCGCCCATTCGATCATCGCCGGGACCTCGACGTCGTTGACGCCCTTCAGCGCCACCGTATTGATCTTGATCTCGAGCCCGGCGGCTTGCGCCGCGTCGAGGCCGCGCAACACCGCGGCCAAGTCGCCGCGGCGAGTAATCGCGCGGAACTTGTCGGCCTCTAGGCTGTCGATCGAGACATTGACGCGCCGCACGCCGGCATCGGCAAGCTGGCTGGCGAAGCGCTCGAGCTGCGAGCCGTTGGTGGTGAGGGTCAGCTCGTGCAAGGCTCCGCTGGCAAGATGCCGCGACAGGCCGCGCACCAGCGCCATCAGATCGCGGCGCACCAGCGGCTCGCCGCCGGTCAGCCTGATCTTGCGGGTGCCGCGCGCCACGAATGCGCTACACAGCCGGTCGAGTTCCTCCAGCGTCAGCAGGTCCCGGCGCGGCAGGAATTCCATGGCCTCGGCCATGCAGTAGACGCAGCGGAAATCGCACCTGTCGGTGACCGACACGCGGATGTAGTTGATGTGCCTGCCGAATGGGTCGACGAGCGAAGCATGAGCGCAAGATGTCGGTCGGTTAAGGAAAGCCGCAGCGGGCGCCGGTGTCATGATCGCCATATAGCCCCAGGACGGCTGGGCTGTAAGTGTGGAGATGCATGATGACGGAAACCGAGGCCGCCTGGCCGATCGAGATCGCGTTGCGCGACGGCGGCCATACGCTGGCGGTGAGCTTCGACGACGGCGCTGCCTTCGAGCTGCCAGCGGAATTCCTACGCGTGATGAGCCCCAGCGCGGAGGTCCAGGGCCACAGCCGGCGCGAGCGCAAGACGATCGGCGGCAAGCGGCAGGTCGCGGTCATCGGCGCCGACCCGATTGGCAGCTACGCCGTGCGGCTCTCGTTCGACGACATGCACTCGACCGGCCTCTTCACCTGGGGCTACCTCTACGAGCTCGGCGCGACGCGAGACCAGAAGTGGGCGGATTACGTCGCCGACCTCAAGGCCAAGGGCTTGAGCCGTGACCGCGCGGGCGAGGCCGTGCGAGGCGACGCATGATCGCCGCGACGCGCAACCTGTTGGCGGGAACAGTAGGGAGTCATCGGGTTCTCGCGTTTCGCAGGCATCTCTCGCCTTGGAACCCCACCGTGAATCATGCTGTCGCTTTGGTCGCCATGTTCGCCGCCGCCGGTCTTCGCCCAGATCGCGCCGAACGCCTCCCCTGCCCCGTCAGGGCCGCAAACCGCATCGCCCGGCGAGGCCGGTCGAGGTTGGCGGTGTCAAAGCGCTCCGCATAACATGCCGCGAGGAGGCCCAGGTTAAGGAGCTGAGGGGGGATGGACAAGCGTCAGGCCGTGTCGGCCTGCGTCGTCGCCAAGCGCTCCGATCTCGCCAGTCGCGAGCAGTGCAGCACCGACGGCTTCAACAAATGGCTGCGCAAGCACGAGCTGCACGCCTTCGTGGAGGAGTGCGCCAAAGCCAAGGCCTGAGCGCCCGCCCGCTATCAGCTTTCCTGACCGGCGGCATTGGACGGCACCATGACCGGCGTCGCCTCGGCATCGCGCCGCTTCTGCTGCAAACGCCGTCGTTCGAACACGATAACGACGACGATCGCGAAGGCGAGCGGGACTAGCAGGTAAAACAGGCGGAACATCAGCACTGCGGCCAGCACCTTGGCCTTGGGGATCGTCGGCAGCGCGTTGATGAACAAGAGGTCGAAGACGCCGGCGCCGGCCGGCGCGTTGGACACCAGCGCCGCCGAAAACGAGCCCAGGAAGATCGCCAGGACCACGAAGAAGCCGGGGTTACCGGCCTCCGGCAACGTGAAGTAGATGATGCCGGTGGCACCGACGAGTTCCAGCAGTGCGGCGATGAGCTGCCGCGTTGCGATCGGCGGCCTGGGATAGAAGATCTTGAAACCGGCGATGCTGAAGGGCGGAAGCCGGAGCACCGAGCCCGCGACATAGGCGGCCACCGCGAGCAGCGATGCGACGCCGATGGCACGCGCGATCGTGGTGTTGTTGAGCACGTGAGGCAGCATGCCGGCGACGCGGCGAAGTTCCCTAGGCTCGAACACCAACACAATGCCGCCGAGCAGCATGACGCCGAGCGCGAAGGTGAGCGAGCAGAGCGCAACCAGCACGGCGACTTGCGCGGCGGTCAACCCCTTTGTGGAATAGGCGCGGTACCGCACCATCGCACCGGAGAAAACCGAAACACCGATCGTGTGCGAGAGCGCATAGGTGGTAAAGGAGCAGGTAGCCACGAAGGGCAGCGAGATCCAGTGAATGCCCAGGTGCAGCAGCGCGATTCGATCGTACCAGGCAAGGGCGGCGTAGGCGAGCAACGCCGAGCCGATGGCGAGCGTATAGTCGAGCACGGACACGGAGCCGAGCTGCGCCAGCACGCCGGAGGCCACACTCTCGCCCTTGAACTCCTTCGAGAGGAAGTACAGCGAGACGACGACCGCGACGAGGCCGAAGACCGGCCAGACGTATTCGAGGGAACGCTTCATCGGGCTCCGGACGCCGCAGGCACCTCGAGCTACAGGAGCCGGTGACCTCCTGCAAGGATCGCACGCTCGCGGCAAGATGAGGGACGCCGCGCCGCGCCTTCGGGCAGGCGGGGCCTGCCGAATGCCGGCGGACCGAGCTAGAAGCGGAGCAACGAACCGCGGAACGCCGTGTTCGCGGGTCGGCCAACGAGCGGCCTCGAGAGGACGTGCGATGCTGACCAGGACGGCGATCTACGAAGGCAAGATTCACCAAGGCCACGAGGACGAGTTCTTCCGCCGGGTGCGCGACGAGCTGGAGCCGATATGGCAGCAATTCCCCCACGTCACCGCGGTGCGCGTCCAGCGCACGGTGAAGAGCGACGGCGACGCCCGGCCGATCGCCATGATCCTGGAGATGGACTTCCCCGACATGCACGCCATCGAGGAGTGCATGGCCTCGAAGATCCGACCAGAATCGCACGAGGCTACGGAGAAGGTCATGACGCTCTTCGACGGGCGCTTCTACCATTACGTGACCGTAGCCACCGTGCTGGCCCCCTCCTCGTGAGCCCACATTGAAGCGCCAACCCGTCCTCACCGCCGCCGACGCGCGTGCGATCCTCGATATGGCGCGCGCGGAAGCCGAGCGGCTCGGCGTCGAAGTGACGATCGCGATCGTCGATGCCGCTGGCGTGCTTCTTGCCCTGGCCCGGCTCGATGGCGCCCGCCTGCACACGCCCGAGGCGGCGATCCTCAAGGCGCACTACCGCGATCGTGCGCACGCCCACGGCCGAGCTGCAGAAGCCGGTCGCCGCCAACCCTGCCCTGCTGTCCTTCCCAGGCCGCATGCGCTCACGGCGGTGTGCCGCTGTTATACGAGGGCGCGTTCGTCGGTGGCGTCGGCTCCTCCGGCGGCGAGCCGGCCGACGACGAAGCGGTCTGCGCCGCCGCGTTGGGCGATGGTGGCCTGACGGTAAGTTGACTGATGGCCGCTCCGGCCGACGATGGTCCGCCTGTTCGTCGGCAGCGAGCGCTAAGCGCTCCTTAAATCCCCAGCACCTTGGCGTGGTGGGTGATGTGATCCTGCATGAAGGTCATCATCGTGTAGTACGAGTGGTCGTAGCCATCGTCCATGCGCAGCGTCAGCGCCTGGCCGGCGGCCTCGCAGGCTTCCTTGAAGAGATGCGGGTGCAGTTCGCCCTCGAGGAACTGATCCCCAGTGCCCTGGTCGATCAGGATGTGTGACGTGCGCTTGCCGCTCTTTACCAACTCGGTCGCGTCCCATTCCTTCCAGCTGGCCTGGTCGGGCCCGAGATAGTTGCCGAGCGCCTTTTCGCCCCAAGGACATGAGGACGGCGCGACGATCGGGGCGAAGGCCGAGACTGACTTGAAGCGCTCGGGTTGGCGTAGCGCGTGGACCAGCGCGCCATGGCCACCCATTGAGTGGCCGAAGATGCCCATCTTGGCCGTGTCGACGGGGAAGCTGGCGGCAACGAGGTCGGGCAGCTCTTGCCCGACGTAGGTGCCCATCTGGTAGCCGTCCTTCCAGGGCTCCTGCGTGGCGTTCACGTAGAAGCCGGCACCGACGCCGAAATCATACTTGTCGTGGTCGCCGGGATGAGGCTTGTCGCGCGGGGACGTGTCCGGCGCGACGAGGATGATGCCGTGCTCCGCGGCGAGGCGTTGCGCGCCGCCCTTGATGATGAATGTCGTGTGGTCGCAGGTCAGCCCGGCCAGGTAAATCAGCGTCGGCAACTTACCGCCGTCCTTGGCTTGCGGCGGCAAGTAGACGGTGAAGTTCATGCTGCCGCCGATGGCCGACGACAGATGCTTGTAGAACGTGTTCTCGCCGCCGAAGCAGACGTGGCTGCCGGTCTTCTCGGGCGCAGACGCCATCAGTACTGCACCACGGTGCGGATGCCTTTGCCGTCGTGCATGTCGTGGAAGCCGTCGTTGATCTTGTCGAGCGGAATGATGTCGGTGATCAGGTCGTCGATGTTGATCTTGCCGTCCATGTACCAGTCGACGATCTTGGGCACGTCGGTCCGGCCGCGCGCGCCGCCGAAGGCAGAACCGCGCCAGTTGCGGCCGGTCACCAGCTGGAACGGGCGGGTTGCGATCTCGGCGCCAGCCGGCGCCACGCCGATGATAATCGAGGTGCCCCAGCCCTTGTGGCAGCATTCCAGCGCCTGCCGCATCACGGTGACGTTGCCGGTGCAGTCGAACGTGTAGTCGGCGCCGCCCTTGGTCAGTTCCACCAGGTGGTTGACGATGTTCGTGCCTTCGGGAAGCTCCTTAGGGTTGACGAAGTCGGTCATGCCGAACTGGGTCGCGATATTGCGTTTGGAGTTGTTGATGTCGACACCGACGATCTGCTCGGCCCCGATCATCTTAAGGCCTTGGATCACGTTGAGGCCGATGCCGCCGAGCCCGAACACCACGCCGCGGCAGCCGTATTCGGCCTTGGCGGTGAACAGCACCGCGCCGACGCCCGTCGTCACGCCGCAACCGATGTAGCAGACCTTGTCGAAGGGCGCGTCGGTGCGAATCTTGGCGAGCGAGATTTCGGGCAGCACAGTGTAGTTCGAGAACGTCGAGCAGCCCATGTAGTGGTAGAGCGTCTGGCCCTTGTAGGAGAAGCGGCTGGTGCCGTCGGGCATCAGGCCCTTGCCCTGGGTGACGCGCACGCGCTGGCAGAGATTGGTCTTTTTCGACAAGCAATACTCGCACTCGCGGCATTCGGCCGTGTAAAGCGGAATGACGTGGTCACCCTTCTTCAAAGAGGTGACGCCCGGCCCGACGTCGACGACGATGCCTGCACCCTCGTGGCCGAGGATCGACGGAAAGAGCCCTTCCGAGTCCTGGCCCGACATGGTGTAGGCATCGGTGTGACACAGACCCGTGGCCTTGATCTCGACGAGGACTTCGCCCTCCTTCGGACCGTCCACGTCGACCTCGACGATCTCGAGCGGCTTTTGAGCTTCGAAGGCGACGGCGGCGCGGGACTTCATCGGACCATTCTCCCTGTGCGGTTTTGGCAGGTCCCTACACAGGTTTGTCCGGCGGGGATAGGCGCGCGACGCCAAAAACTCGTGTCGCTCAGAGCGAGATAAGCTCGGCCCGCGTAACGTTACAATGTTGCAAGGTCGGAAAGCGAAGCGCTGGCCGCGCCTTCCGTAGATTGCGGCGACGCGATCAACAATCCGACTTAGTCACCGTCTTCGCGTCGCCCATGTCATTTTCCTTGTGCACCGTCTTCGACGAGCAGCCGTCCGAAGACTCGTGATGCTCGACCGTTGTCGAGGTGGACGGCGGCGGCGGAACGTCATCGCGATGGATGACGACCTCGTCGGCGAACGCGCTGCCGGTGACGAGCATGGTGGCTGCGACGAGCACGACCTTGAGCATTGAACCCTCCTGTGGTGGCGCCGCGTCAATGCTCAAGCTTGCGTGCTGTTCCGGTTCGCCCGAACCGGCATAGTCTTAAGCCTAAGCATTCCTTCACGCTAAACGAGGCAGGCGGAGCAACGGTGAAACGCCCGCTCGCGTCAGCGTCCGACCTTAACCTACAGCTGCATTTTCGCCGCGGTTTCATTGCTTGTGCCGTCTTGACTGTGCTTTACGAAGCTCGCGGAAGAGAGTGGGTGAGATGTTCATGCCGACAGCGGGAACTCTCCTCGATTGCTGTGCCACATACGTGCGCCGTCGCGCCGGAACGCCCGCCGCGCGCTACAGACTGGCGCTGTCGAGCGGCTTCATCGTAGCCAGCGTAGGCATGGCGACCGTCGCCATCGGCCAGGCCGGCCAAGCCGAGGATTTCTTCAGCGCCTTCGGCAGCCTGTTCTCTGCGCCTCAGGCCGCGGCGCCGCAGCAACAGGCCTATTTCGGGGGGTCGGTACGCCAAGTCCGCAGGTCCCCGCACCGTGCCAGCTACGCCGGAGCCGACGTGTCGCGTAGCCGCTCGCATCGGCATCATGTCGAAGGCGGGTCGCGTGACGGGGAAGGCGACGCTGGACCAATTCGGCTTGGCCGCGCCTCCATGTGCGTGCGCCTATGCGACGGCTTCGCCTTCCCGGTCGGCGACTTTCGAGGCGAAGGCGACGTCGCAGCACATGAGGCCACCTGCCGATCGGAGTGCCCTGGCGCGCAGACCGCGCTTTATGTGCTGCCGAACGGCTTCTCCTCGATCGACGAGGCGTTCGAGGCGCGCACCGGCCGCGCCTATTCGCAGAAGGCTGCGGGCTTCCACTACACGACCTACCTGGACGAATCCTGCACCTGCCACCCCAAGGCCGGGAACCGGGTGGCCTCGCTGCTGCGCGATTTCACTCTGCGCCGCGGCGACGCCGTCGTCACCTCGGGAGGCGTCAAGGTGTTCCATGGCGGGGCCCATTTCCCGTTCCGCCAAGCTGATTTCGTCCGCCTCGCGCAGAGCCGCGACGTCGCGAAAGCGTCGCAGACGGCCTTCCGCGCTATCGAGCGTGCGAGCGTGGTGTCAGATAAATCCGCCGTCGCACAGGCCGCCAAGCCCACGCCGCCCGAGGCGAGCCTGAAGTCGCTCCAGCATCAGGCCGTGCTGGAGCCGGCGGCCCGCTAATCGGCTGGCGAACAACCGCCCCTGCTGTCACGTGCCGCGCCTTGGTGTAGAAGCCGGCCGGCCGGTCACCGTTCGCGGCCGGTTCGAGGGGAGAGGCCGCACCATGGACAAGGCGCAGGTCACAACGGGCTTGAACGACGTCTTTCGCGACATCTTCCAGGATCAGACCTTGCCGATCGAACGCGACACCACGGCCGACGACGTCGAAGGTTGGGATTCCGCGCGGATGGTCGAGATCATTATGGAGGTCGAGGCGCGTTTCGGGGTCACCTTCACCACCCGAGAGACCGACGGGCTGAAGTGCGTCGGCGACTTCATCGACCTGATCGCCCGCAAGACCGCCGCCTGACCGCGGGGATCGATCCTTGAGCGACAGGCAGGCTTCCGCGCTACACTGGCTGGTTCCGCCAGACGACGCCTGGGACGCGCGGCTGAAGGCGATGGCGAGCGGCGGCAACCGCGACCGCGAAGCGGCTTGGGGCGAGCTTGTGGCGCTTGCCAATCGGCGCCTCGATGCAATTCGGACGAGCCGGCTTGATCGCGCCCTTCAGGCTTTGTTCGCCGCAAGTCCGCCGGAAACGACCGCCGGGCGCACGGTCCGGCTGGCGATCCTCGCCTCCTCGACGATGACGCATCTGCTGCCGGGTCTCAGGATCGGTGCGCTGCGACGCGGCCTATGGCTCGAGACCTTCGTCACCGACTACAACCAGTACTTCCAGGCTCTGCTCGAGCCGTCGGCGCCGCTGGCGGCGTTCGCGCCGACGGAGGTGCTGTTCGCCTTCGACGCGCATCATATGACGCTGGGCCTCGAAGCGTTGGCCGAGCGCGACAGCGTCGCCGCGCTGCGCGACGAGAAGCTCGCCCAACTGCGCCAGGTCTGGCGGCTGTGCCGCGACCGCTTCGCGGGGCCGATCATCCAGCAGGCGATCTTGCCCTTGTTCGACCCCCTGCTCGGCGGCAACGAACATCGCCTGCCGGGCTCGCCGGCACGCTTCGTCGCGACGCTCAACGAGGCGATCCGCGAAGCCGCCGCCGAGGCCGATGTCGACGTCCTCGCGATCGACGAGCGCTGCGCCCGCCACGGTCTCGAAGCCTGGCACGAGCCGATGCTGTGGCTGAAGGCCAAGCAGGAGATCGCGCCGGCGGCGGCGCCGCTCTACGGCGACCTCGCCGCGCGCGTGCTGGCGGCGCGGCGGGGCCGATCCTTCAAAGCGATGGTGCTGGACCTCGACAACACGCTGTGGGGCGGCGTCATCGGCGACGACGGTCTCGCCGGCATCGTCGTCGGCCAGGGCAGCGCCTACGGTGAATCCTTCGTCGTCCTGCAGGCCTACGCCAAGGCCCTGGCGGGGTGCGGCATCATCCTGGCGGTCTGCTCGAAGAACGACGAGGCCAACGCTCGGCTGCCGTTTCAGCAGCATCCCGACATGATCCTGCGCGAGCCGGACTTCGCGGCCTTCATCGCCAACTGGGACGACAAGGCGCAGAACATCCGCCGCATCGCGCAAGAACTGAACGTTGGGCTCGATGCGCTGGTCTTCGTCGACGACAACCCGTTCGAGCGCAACCTCGTGCGCGCCGAATTGCCGATGGTCGCAGTCCCCGAGGTTCCCGAGGAACCGGCGCTGATCGCGCGCTGCATCGCCGATGCCGGCTATTTCGAGAGCCTCGGCCTCACTGCCGACGACCGCCGGCGCACGGCGCAATACCGCAGCAACGCCAAGCGCGCGGCGCTGGCCGCCGAGACTTCGGATCTCCCGAGCTACCTGCGGAGCCTCGACATGCGTCTCACGTGGCGGCACTTCGACGCCGACGGGCTCGCCCGCATCGTCCAGCTCATCAACAAGACCAATCAGTTCAACCTGACCACACGCCGCTACACCGAGCAGGACGTCACCGCGCTCATGAACGATTCCGGCGCGTTTGGGCTGCAGTTTCGGCTGACCGACCGCTTCGGCGACAACGGCATGATAGCCGTGGTGATCGGCCGTCGCTCCGGCGCGGACGTGGATCTCGACACCTGGCTGATGAGTTGCCGTGTGCTTGGGCGTCAGGTCGAGGCCGCCACCCTGGCGGTCGTGGCACAACAGGCCTGCGAGATCGGCGCTGCGACGCTCGTCGGCCATTACGAATCGACATCCAAGAACGACATGGTGCGCGACCACTACGCGCGGCTGGGCTTCACCTCAAAGAACGAGAGGGAGGGAGCTTCGACGTGGACGCTCGACCTGCATCACTTCGTCCCCGCCGAGGGCCCGATCGAGATCATCGCAGGCTGATCAGCTCGCGCGGTTCGCGCGTGCCTCGCTGATAGACATTCGTCTCGAGATCCCAAGCGCGCGGAACGCTGCCCTCTTCGAGACGCCAGGGGCCGAGGAAGATCGTGTCGCCGCGAAGGCCGGTGACACACAACCCGAGCGAGGCATTGACTTGGCCCTTGTCGAGCCGCGTCGACGCCCAGACGCGCTGCCAAGTCTCACGCCGCTCGAGAGCGGCACGGCTCACCATCCAGGCCGTCGAATTGATGAAACAGACGTGGATGAAGGATCCTTGGAAGTCGGCGGGGATCCAGATCCAGACGGAGAACACCAAAAGGGCGCGCGGCGCGCACTCGTGATCGACGTATCGAAGGGCGACGCACGAGTTGTCGCGGCTGGTATCCTCAGCGAGCGTGAGGCGCTGGAAAGTCCAGGTCGGAAACAGCGGCGTGGGGACATCGGTCGCCCAGCACTTGTCGGTGAAAGCCCAGAAGAAGCCGGTGCGAAGAAGGACGGACCGCTCGACCGTTAAGCGGAGCCGCGCGGCGCCCTCGCCTTTCCAGAAAGCCAAGGCGTTGCAGCAGACGTCGAGCCAGCAGGTCAGGTCCATGTCGGGCGCCTCCCCGTAGGGCGCGAGGCGAGTCATGTATCCTTTGAGCAGACCGTCCTCTATGCGCTCGACATGTCCCGCTGGGTGCAATTCGTCGGCGGTCTCAACCCACAGCAGCGTCGCCGATCCGTAGGTCCGCATGATGCGGAACAGTGCGATGGCGCGTTCGAACGATCCACCTTTCCGGACGAAGATCTTTTCGCCCGATGTCAGATCTGCGACCAGTCTTTTCTTTAGATAGGCGACCTTCTTCAGCTCGCGAGGCAGCAACTTTTCAGCAGTCGACACGCTGCTACGGACTTCGGTGTGATATGTGAAGTCTCGATATCGTCGACTGCGACAATCGAAACATCCACCATCTAGGAAAATCTCTAAATCGCCTTCTTCGCCGTAATCGCTCAATCGTCGGGCGAGTACCGCGATCATGTTGTCGGTCGACGAAGCGGAAAAGCGGAACAGGCCGAGAGGCTCGATATTGCTGTAGCGCTGCGCCAAGCCGAATTCGCAATTGTCGCCGAGGCTTTCGAAATTGCCCATGATGTCGCCGGGCGCGATCGGCGTCTCGTCTACTTCGAGGGCCAGTTCAAGAGGTACAGGTAGATCGTCCGAGGCCGAGGATGCGGCGCCCCTGATCGCCTTCCTCAGCACGTCTACGCCTAGATGGCTCGGGTCGCGGGCGGCGAAGCGGTCGATAGCGATGGCCGCATCAGTCAAGCGTCCCATCCGCAACAGGGTATCGGCCTCGCCGAAAATCCAGTCGGAATGCGGAGCGTCGCCGCGCAGGACTTCCGTCCAGAAAGCGAGGGCTTGCTCGAAATTCACCCTGCCCATCGCGATCCTGGCGGCTTCGGCCAGGACGCTTTTATTGCCAGGAAACATCGCTAGAGCCTCGTCGATCGTCGACTTCGCGCGATCGTAGGCGTCCGACGCTCTCGCATTTGCGGCGACGCCGCACCAGCAGATCGGATCGTCCGGCGCGGCTTTCAGCGCGACGTCCCATCGCGCCAGGGCTTCAATGAAATGACCGCGATTGTTGGCGCTCATCGCGTAATCGAAAAGCAGCGCAGCATCGCCGGGTTTGGCCGCCAAGCCGCGCAACAGCATTCGGTCGGCTTCGACGAAACGCCCCGCGGCGACCAGGGCGCCTGCGCTCCGTCTGCAAGCATCACGACGAATTTCGGCGTGCGGAAACCAGGTCGATAGCCGCTTCAGCCGTCCGACCGCATCGAGAACGATCACGTCCGCCCCAGGGCTGCCTACGACGCGTGCTTCTTGCCTTGTCGTCTTCGCCTGTCAACGCAAGCTCGTGAGACGATCAGAACGAAGAAAAACGGCGATCATCCAGAATTATCTTTACAGACATAAAGATATGTTTATATCTAGTTCCATGACGCGCGATCGCGAGATGTTCGCCCCCTTCGACAATGTCCTTGCGGCCCTTGCCGCCGCAGGGGAGCCGACGCGCCTGCGCCTGCTGGCGCTGCTGACCGATGCCGAGCTGACCGTCAGCGAGCTCGTCGTTATTCTTGGCCAGTCGCAGCCGCGCATCTCTCGCCATCTCAAGCTACTGGTCGAGAGCGGCCTGGTGGAGCGTCATCGCGAAGGCTCATGGGTGTTCCTTCTGGCGGCGCAGTCCGGACCCTCCGCCCGGCTCGCACGCGACATCGTCGGCGCAATGGCGATCGAGGACACTACCCTCCATTCCGACCGCGTGCGCCTCGAGGAGGTGCGGCGGACCCGTGCCGACCAGGCCGCGCGCTATTTCGCCAGCCATGCCGCCAACTGGGATGAGGTGCGCGCCATGCACGTCGCCGAGGAGACGGTCGAGGCGGCGGTGCGCGAGGCCATCGGCACGCGGCCGTATCGCAGCCTACTCGATGTCGGCACCGGCACCGGCCGCATGCTGGAGATGCTGGCACCTGCCGCCGACCGCGCGCTCGGCGTCGACCAGTCGCCGCCGATGCTCGGCATGGCGCGCGCGCGCCTCGAGCGCGCCGGGCTGCGCCACGCCCAGCTGCGCCAGGGCGACATCTACGCCTTGCCGGTCGAGCGCAACGCCTTCGTCCTCGTCGTGCTGCACCAGGTGCTGCACTATCTCGACGACCCCTCTCGCGCCTTGCGCGAGGCGGCCCGTACGCTACGGCCCGGCGGCCGCCTGCTGGTGGTCGATTTCGCCCCGCATGCCGAAGAGAGCCTGCGCCTGGGCCATGCCCATCGCCGCCTGGGCTTCGCCCGCGAGGAGATCTGCGGGATCATGGCCGAGGCCGGTCTCGACGTCGCGCCGATGCGCGAACTCGCACCCGAGGGTGCCGGCACGCTCACCGTCTCGCTCTGGATGGGGCAAGATCGCCGCCTGCAATCCGACCTGCTTCCGCTTTCGCTCGAGGAAATCGCCTGATGCAAGCCGTCGCCACGCAGCGTTTGAGCCGCGGGTCGCGCCCCCGCTTCAACGTCTCGTTCGAGTTCTTCCCGCCAAGCACGGCGGAGATGGAATCCACCCTCTGGGAGTCGGTGAGCCGTCTGGCCCCGCTCAACCCGCATTTCGTGTCGGTCACCTACGGCGCCGGCGGCAAGACCCGTGAGCGCACCCACGCGGTGCTGGAGCGCATCATTACCGAAACGCCGATCCGCCCCGCCGCACACCTCACCTGTGTCGCGGCGAGCCGGGCCGAGGTCGACGCCGTCGCCAAGGATTACTGGCACACCGGCGTGCGCCATATCGTGGCGCTGCGCGGCGACCCCCATACCGGGCCGGGTACGCCCTACGAGGCTCATCCCGACGGCTACCAGAGTTCGACGGAGCTCGTCGCCGGCCTCAAGAGGATCGGCGATTTCGAGATCTCGGTCTCGGCCTATCCCGAGGGCCATCCCGAAGGCTCGATCGACGCCGACATCGAGCATCTCAAGGCCAAGGTCGACGCCGGCGCCTCGCGCGCGATCACCCAGTTCTTCTTCGACAACGAGATCTACCTTCGCTACCTCGACAAGGTGCGGGCGAAAGGGATCACGATCCCGATCGTGCCGGGCATCGTGCCGGTGCAGAACTTCAAGCAGGTCGCCAAATTCGCCAAGGGCGCCGGCGCCTCGGTACCGTCGTGGCTTGCAGACCGCTTCGAGGGGCTGGACGACGATCCCGCCACGCGGCGCCTTGTCGCCGCCACGGTGGCGGCCGAGCAGGTGCTCGATCTCGTCGACCACGGCGTCTACAACTTCCACTTCTACACGATGAACCGCGCCGATCTCGTCTACGCCATCTGCCACCTGCTCGGCATGCGCCCGGTGTTCCGCCAACAGAAAGCCGCCTGATGACCGATC
>CAXTQM010000009.1:0-18758 GCA_964246205.1 uncultured Beijerinckiaceae bacterium
CAGAAACTCACTCCCGATGTGTCGTCGTTCGAGCGTGGCGGCTGAGACCCTCGAGGCGCCGAGCTCGACCAGGCGGCGCATCGCGTCTTGCAGCCTGGCGACATCTTCGTCCGGCATCCGCCCACGGCAGCCCTTGATCACGCGGTCGCCGCGCTCGGCCAGGCGGATCCGTATTCCTTCGTTTTCGGTCGACGAGGCGACGTCCTCGAGCAACCGCAGAAGGCGTCTGCTCACGGCGAAATCCGCTGTCGCGTAGGAGCGGATCTGTTCGATTGCCGTGTTAAGGAGATCTTCCAGGTCGATCCAGGGCACGGCGACGCGGAGGACCTGCGGCGGCTGGTAGAAGTGGGTGTCGGGCGGAAAGCGCGAAACCCACCGTATCAGGATGCGGGTCAACTGATCGATGCAGCTGATCGCCGTGCTTGGATCGTTGACGGCCGGCGAGATGGCGCGCAGGGCGATGTCGACGATCTGAATGACCCCGAACTCGACGTCCTGCTGCAGGGTGCGCATTGGTCCTATGTCGAAGGCCGCCGTAAGGTCGACGGCGCGGTCGTGATCCACGCGGCTGCGGCGCGACACCATGAGCAGAGGCATGCCCTGAGGCACGAACTGGCCCACCTTCCGCGTCACCCTTACCTGAAACTGATGCGACCGGGCGAAGCCGACGAGGCGTGGTATGTCGATGAAGCGGATGTAGCCCGAGACTTCGCTGAAGATCGGGATCTCCGTTCCACCCGCCGCGACGTCCCCGGCTCCGAGGCCGTGGTAGCCTCCGCGCCAATGGGGCATGAGGTCGTCGATCACGAGTTCGGTCTCGCGCGCGATCCGGTCCACGATGTGGTTCACGCTGATCGCCTGCGAGATGTGCTGAATAAAGAAGAGAAGGCAGCCGACGCAGAGCACCGCGAGCATCATCGCGACCGTCACCGTGGCTATGGGCGAGACGGGATGAGGCATGGTTCGCGCCGCCGGCATCGCGGCGAGGCAATAGGCGAAGGTGCCGAGAAAGATGCCGAGCGTCCACTGCGTCGTGCGGTCCCGGGAAAAGCTGATCAGGATGCGCGGTGAGAACTGCATGGAGGCGAGCGTGAGGGTCATCAGGAGGATGGCGAAGACGATCGAGACAACCGTCATCGTCGAGGTCGCGATGACGCTGAGGATGCCTTGCGCGACCTGGGGATCGTCCGGAGAGGGGAACAGGTTTGTCGGCACCCAATGCGAGAGCCAGGGTTGCGCCTCCTCAAGCGACGAGGCGACCGCCCCGCAGGTGCCTAGCGCCGTGGCTATGGCGAGGGGGCGGACGAGGAAGCCGCCGCGTAGCGCATAGGCGGCTGATCGGAGACGCAGCGGCAGGAACTTGAACAATCCGGTCTCCTTCGGTCCCGCGGTGCGGGATGGAGGTCGTTCGCCACCGGCGTCCAGGTCCACCTAAGACGGACCTCAGCTCGTCTGGTAGACCAGCCTGCTCCTCTGCGTCTGGGTCGAGCTGGCGCGCACGATGACGCAGCGCGCGTATACGATGGCGGGCAGGCCGAGGCCACCGACGTTGTGCCGGAACAGCAGCGACGAGGTGAAGGACCAAAAGCAACGCGTACTTGGACCTGAAGTCGATCGACCGCCTGTTGGTCGGTCCACGCTTTGCAGCTTGTCACCGATGAAGGCCGCCGGTCGCCGCCCGGGCGAACCGTCTCGGGGGGTCCGAGTCGGCAGGGCAGTCGCATCCCGTGGGTGCGGCGTCCGGCGCCGGTGCCGGTTCCCACGAGATTCCTATTCTCGCCGGGACGCGTTCGAATGGTGCGCCGATGCCGACGCCATTAGCTTTTGCTCCGGCGCATCTTCGCCAACAGGAACGCGGTCTGATGAAACCGAGCACCCAAGTCTTACAAGCCGTCGCGTACCACTCCGCCGACCTGGCCGCCTTTCTCGTCGGGCGGGATCGCGAAGGCCACTGGCTCGCGGTCCAGGCCGGCGGCAAGCGGGGCGGCATCTTCACGAGCAGGGACGCCGCGGTCCATTACGCGCGCGATGAAACCGCGCGTCGAGAGGGAGCCATCCGTTTCGTGGCAGCACCGCTGAGGCTCGTCTGACGAGCGCCCCCTAACGAAGCGTCCCGACCTTTCTGCGGATCGTCCCCATTCGAGGTATACCGGACAAGCCTCGACGAGCGCGCGGCGCAACGCGGTGAACTTCCAACCGCACCGACCACCGGCACCGCGGGGCGATCGCGGCTGCGGAAAGGATCCACGAAGCACGCGAGCATCAAGAGCCCACGAAAGCGTCGTGCATCGCCTGCGAATCCTTCGCCTTCCGCATCGCCGCCAACACCGCCCCATCTCGAAGACGCCGGACCGCGCAGGCCAGGATGTCGTTGCCTGCCGGTCCGTCGGCTGGGAGAAGGACGAGGCACACGATGTCGACTGGACGGTCGTCGACGGAATCGAAGTCGATCGGCGCACGCAATCGCGCCACGATCAAATAGGGCCTGGCCAGCCCACCGATTCGGGCGTGCGGTAGCGCGATCCCCGCGCCCAATCCAGTGGAGCCGAGAGCCTCGCGGTGCTGGAGCGCATCCAGGATCGTCGAAGCATCGGCGCCGAGCGTTGCCGCCGCCCGATGTGAGATATCGCCGAGGCATGCGTCCTTGTCGGCGTAGCGTTCACCGGCGCTGCACTGGGCCGGCTTCACCAGGTCCGAAAGCTTCATCGTGGTCCTCGATCCGCCGCACGGAGACGATAGCCGACGCCGACGATGGTCTCGATCAGGGGCGCGCACGAGCGGTCCGGCTCGATCTTGCGCCGCAGCTGCTTGACGTAGGAGTGGAGATAGGTCCGCTTCGTGTCCGGGTTCCAGACAGTCTCGAGGATCGTCGCGTAGGGAATGGCGGCGCCCGCGTGTCTGATCAGGAAGCGCAGCAGCTGCCACTCTTTCAAAGATAGGTCGACGGTCGAACCACGCACCGAAACGGCGCGGCGGACCAGGTCTACCTCCAGGTCGCCGGTCGCGAAGACCGGCCGCTCCCCGCGCGCTTGCAACGCGTGCCGCAGCGCGGTGCGGATTCGCGCGAGCAGCTCGTTCATGCCGAAGGGCTTCACGACGTAGTCATCAGCCCCCAAATCCAACGCCCTCACCTTGTCGTCCTCGGCGTCGCGTGCCGAAAGAACGATGACGGGGAGCCTCACGCCTTCGTGGCGCATGATCCGCAGCACGTCGAAACCCCCCAGGTCCGGGAGATCGAGATCGAGAATGGTGAGGTCGGGCTCAGACGCCAGAGCCTCGAGACCCTCCCTGCCGGTGGCGGCGTCGAGGACGTCGTACCCCTGTCTCCTCAGGCCGATGCGCAGGAACCTTCGGATGGCGGTCTCGTCGTCGATCACCAGCACGCGGACGGCGAGCGGATCGACGCGTATCTCGTTGTGCAACGAGGCGCTGCTCATTCCGGCGCGCGCAGGCGGTAGCCGACGCCTGTCTCGGTAGAAATATAGGTTGGCCGTTCCGGCACCGCCTCGATCTTCTGGCGCAGTTGGCGGATGTAGACCCGCAGGTATTGCGGATCGGTCTGTGGACCCCACACTTCCTTGAGTAGAAAGGCGTGGGTGAGCACCTTGCCGGCATGCTGCACGAGGAGGCGAAGCAGCTCGTACTCCTTGGGTGACAACCTGGGATCAATGCCGTTGACCCTCACAACACGACGGACCAGGTCGACGCTGAGGCCGTCTACCGCGAAGATCGGCTTCTCGCCCCTGCTTTGGAGGCGGTGGCGTAGGGCCGTTCGCACCCGCGCCAGCAACTCGTTCATGCCGAACGGCTTCGTCATGTAGTCGTCGGCGCCCAGATCGAAGGCCCGAACCTTGCCGGCCTCGTCCTCGCGGCTGGAGAGGATGATCACCGGCACGTCGCTGCCCCCCTCGCGCATGATGCGTAGGACGTCGAGCCCCTGCATGTCGGGTAGCCCCAAGTCGAGGATCACCAAATCCGGCTTGGCGGCGAGTCCATCCAAGGCCGCCTTTCCCGTCGCGGCGTCCTGCACGGCGTAGCCCTGGGTCCCGAGACCCGTACGCAGCAGCTTGCGGATGGGAGGTTCGTCGTCGACGACGAGGATGCGGGCGGCCAGGGCGGTCAAGCAGCGGTGTCCAGGGTTTCGCCGGCCGCGGGCAACGGCAGGCGGATGGTGAACAACGCGCCCTGACGGTCGGACCGATTGCCGGCGGAGATCGTGCCGCCCAAGGCCTCCACGAAGCCGCGCGAGATCGACAGGCCGAGGCCGGTGCCTGCACGCACCGTGTCCTCTTTCCGTGCACGGTAGAACTTCTCGAAAATAAGCTCTTCGTCCTGGGGGAGGATGCCTGCACCCTCGTCGAGGACCTGCAGGCAGACGTTGCGCCCGTCGGCCCAGGCCTGGATCGAAATAGTCGTCCCCGGCGCCGCGTACTTGGCGGCGTTGTCGAGCAGGTTGAAGAGCGCCTGCTCGAACAGCACCGCGTCGAGCCTGAGCATGGGTAGGCCGTCGGCCAGTCGCAACGTCACTTGATGGCCGGCGAGGATCGTGGAGGCTCGCCTCAGCGCCGAGCCCACGATGTCGCACAGATCCACCGACGCGGTGTTCGGCGTGACAGCACCCGACTCGAGCCGCGTCATGTCGAGGAGATTGGCGATGAAGCGGTTGAGCCTTTCCGCCTCCTCGACGATGGTGGCGACGAGGCCCCGCTTATCAGGCTCGTCCAGGACCATTTCGAGGTCGCGTATGGTCGTGGCGGCGCCAAGGATGGACGATAGCGGCGTGCGCAGGTCGTGGGATATGGACGTGAGCAGCGAGGCGCGCAGGCGATCGGTCTCGGCCAAGCGCCTGGCGCGATCGAGGTCCTGCGCCAGCTTGACGCGCTCCATGGCGAGAGCGCCCTGGTCGAGGAGGGCATCGAGCAAACGGCGCTGTTCAGGCGTGAGGATGGGACCCGCCTTGTCGGCGTCCAGTCCCACCACGCCGATCGGACCGCGCCCGGTGCGCAGCGGCACGAACAGGCGTTTGGCGCCGGGCAGGGTGTCGGCTCCGCGTCCGGCCGGCCGGTCGTTGGTCCAGGCCCATTGCGCGGCGGCGAGGTCGGCGGGTTCGAGCTCGTCCTCGGGTGGGTATCCCGCCTTCAGAACGAGCGTCCCGTCTTCCGGAAGCAGCAGGACGACACGGACCTTCAGCATCGAGGCCATCTGGTATGCGGCCGCCCAAAGCACGTCGTCGATGCCGACGCAGGCGGCTAGCTTGCGGGAGAAGCTGTAGAGCGCCTCGGTGACCCTCGACCTCGCCTGCGCGACCTTGGCCTGGCTGCGGGTGCGCGCCGCCAGGTTCGAGACCAGCACGGCCACGATCGTGAAGAAGAACAGCGCCGCGACGTTCGCCGGGTCGGCGATTGTGAAGGTGTAAAGCGGAGGCAGGAAGAAGAAGTTGTAGGCGAGCGTCGCCAGGATCACCGCGAACAACGAAGGGTACAGTCCTAGGGTCACGGCCGCGCATACGATCGCCGTGAGGAACACCAGGTCGACGTTGCGGACGTCGAGGAATGGCCTGAGAACTTCGGCCAGCCCGAGGGCCGCGGCGACGTAGACGCCGGCGACCGCGTAAGGGGGCAGTTCGCGGCGCTTCTCTCCGTCCTTCTTCACGTCGCGACCGTCGGCGGCCTCGGGCGCATCTCCCGCTATGACGTGGACGCTGATGTTTCCCGCGCCGTTGACGAGGTCGTGGACGACCGAGCCGTTGACGATCTCGAACCAGCGCGCACGCCTCGTCTTGCCGACGACGATGTGGGTCGTGTTGTGCGTTCGGGCGTGGTCGAGGATGTCCTCGCTCGTGCGCCGACCGCCTCCCGGCACCGTGACCGGATCCGCGCCGAGCCGTTCGGCCAGACGCATGGTTTCGGCGACACGGTCCCGCTGCGCCTGGGTGAACTGCAGGCTGCGACCGCTTTCGACATAGATGGCGGACCAGGGCGCATGGAGGCGATCCGCGACGCGTTTGGCATAGCGCACGACGGCTGCGGAGCGGGGATCTTCGCTGACGCAGACGAGGATGCGCTCTCCAGCCGCCCACGGCCCGGAAATCGCGTTGTCGCGCATGTGCGCCAGGAGCTGTTCGTCGACCCTTTGCGCGGTGCGCCGCAGGGCGAGCTCGCGCAGGGCCGTGAGGTTGCCGGGCGAGAAGAAATGGCGCAGCGCCCGATCCGCCTGCTTGGGCAGGTAGACCTTGCCCTCGCGCATGCGCTGTATGAGGTCGTCCGGCGCGATGTCGACCGCCTCGATGTCGTCGGCGCGGTCGAGGACGCCGTCAGGCACGGTTTCGCGGACCCGCACCCGGGTGATCTGCGCCACCACGCTGTTCAGGCTCTCCACATGCTGGATGTTCAGCGTCGTAAAGACGTCGATGCCGGCCTCCAGCAGCTCCTCGACGTCGAGGTAGCGTTTCGGATGGCGGCTTTCCGGCGCGTTGGTGTGGGCGAGCTCGTCGACGAGCACGAGGCTCGGGCGGCGTTCGAGCACCGCATCGAGGTCCATCTCGTCGAGGAGACGTCCCTTGTAGTTGATCGTACGCCTCGCGACGATTTCGAGGCCTTCTACGAGCGCCTGGGTCTCGACGCGCCCGTGGGTCTCGACGACCCCTACCACGACATCCACACCTTCGCGGCGCCGAGATTGCGCGGCGACCAGCATTTCAAAGGTTTTGCCCACGCCGGGAGCTGCGCCGAGGAAGATCTTAAGTCGTCCCTTCCGCCGTTCGTGCCGGTAGCCGCTTTCGCGAGGCGCTTCGGCGGAACTCTCTTGGAGGTCCTGCGAGGCTATCGTCATACCTGCGGCCGCCTCAACTCTTGGCCAGTGCGTCCAGCGCCAGGTTGAGCTCCAGGACGTTCACCTTCGGCTCGCCGAGCAGGCCTAGGGTCGTCCCTGCCGTATGGCCTGCCACGAGTTCGCGAAGCCTGTCCGCGGACATGTTGCGTGCCTTTGCGACTCGCGGAATCTGGAACAAAGCACCCGCGGAACTGATGTCGGGATCGAGGCCCGAGGCCGAGGTGGTGACGAGGTCCGGCGGCACGTCGACGCCGGGGTTCTCGGCATGGAGCTTGTCGATGTCCGCCTTCATCCGGTCTACCAGAGCCTTGCTGGTCGGGCCGAGGTTCGATCCGCCCGAGCTATCGGCGGCGTAGGGTTTTGGGATCGTCTTCGTCGCGTCGTTGGGATCTGTGACGATCGTGGCGGACGGACGAGGGTGGAAGTACTTGTCGCTCGCGAAGCCCTGCGCGATCAGGCTCGAGCCGACGACCTTGCCATCCTTCAGCACCAGGCTGCCTTGAGCCTGGTGCGGAAAGATGACCTCGGCGATGCCGGTGATGGCGAGCGGATAAGCGAGACCCGTCAGCAGCGTCAGGCCGACGACGACGACCAGGGCGGGGCGGAGCTGGTTCAACATGGTCCTTGATCCTTGAATGCTTATACGGCGCTTAGACGAGGTGGAGCGCGGAGATGATGACGTCGATGAGCTTGATGCCCACGAAGGGCACGACGATGCCGCCGAGCCCGTAGATTAGCAGGTTGCGGCTGAGAAGCGCGGCGGCGCCGACGGCACGGTAGGATACGCCCCTCAGGGCGAGCGGGATCAGCGCGACGATGATCAACGCGTTGAAGATGATTGCCGAAAGGATCGCGCTTTCGGACGAGTGCAGGCGCATGATGTTGAGCGCGCCGAGCTGCGGGTAGAAGGCGAGGAACATCGCCGGGATGATCGCGAAATACTTGGCGACGTCGTTGGCGATCGAGAAGGTCGTCAGCGCGCCGCGCGTCATCAGCAGCTGCTTGCCGATCTCGACGATCTCGATGAGCTTGGTCGGGTCGCTGTCGAGGTCGATCATGTTGCCGGCCTCGCGCGCCGCCACCGTGCCGGTGTTCATCGCCACGCCGACATCGGCCTGCGCCAGCGCGGGCGCGTCATTGGTGCCGTCGCCGCACATGGCGACGAGCTTGCCCTTGGCCTGCTCGTCGCGGATCAGCTTGAGCTTGTCCTCGGGAGTGGCCTGGGCGAGGAAGTCGTCGACGCCGGCCTCGGCGGCGATGGCGGCGGCGGTCATCGGGTTGTCGCCGGTGATCATCACAGTGCGGATGCCCATCCGGCGAAGCTCGGTGAAGCGCTCGCGGATGCCGCCCTTGACGATGTCCTTGAGGTGGATGACCCCGAGCAGGCGGCCGTCGCGCGCGACGGCGAGCGGGGTTCCGCCGGCCTTGGCGATCTCCTCGGAGATCGATTGGATTTCGCGCGTCGCGGCCGGGCTCGTCTTGGACGCGACCATGACGCCGCTAGGGGCTCCGCCGTCGGTCGAGGCGTTGACGAAGGCGAGGATCGAATCGACGGCGCCCTTGCGGATGGTGACGCCATCGCCGTCGATGCCGCTCATGCGTGTCTGCGCGGTAAAGGGCACGAAGGTGGCGCCCAGGCTCGCCATGTCGCGTTCGCGGATGCCGTACTTGTCCTTGGCGAGCACCACGATCGAACGGCCCTCGGGAGTTTCGTCGGCGAGCGAGGCCAGCTGAGCGGCGTCCGCGAGGTCCTTTTCGGTCACATTGGCGACGGGACGGAACGAGGTCGCCTGGCGGTTGCCCAACGTGATCGTGCCAGTCTTGTCGAGCAGCAGCGTGTCGACATCGCCCGCCGCCTCGACGGCGCGGCCGGACATGGCGAGTACGTTGAAGCGCACGAGGCGGTCCATGCCCGCGATGCCGATGGCCGAGAGCAAAGCGCCGATAGTGGTCGGGATCAGCGTGACAAACAGCGCGACGATGACCAGCACGGAAATGTGGCCGCCGGCATAGGCGACGAAGGACGGGATCGTGGCGGTGGCGAAGACGAAGATGATCGTCATGCCGGCGAGCAGGATGTTAAGCGCGATCTCGTTGGGGGTCTTCTGGCGCGAGGCGCCTTCGACCAGCGCGATCATGCGGTCGATGAAGGTCGAGCCGGCTGCGGCGGTGATGCGCACGCGGATCCAGTCCGACAGCACCTGCGTGCCGCCGGTGACGGCGGAGCGGTCGCCGCCGGATTCTCGGATCACGGGGGCGGATTCGCCGGTAATGGCGGCCTCATTGACCGAGGCGATGCCCTCGACGACCTCGCCGTCGGAGGGGATGATGTCGCCGGCCTCGACGAGCACGACATCGTCGACCCTGAGATCGGTACCGGCCACCATCTCGTAGTCGGACCGGTCCTTGCCTCGCAGGAGCTTGGCCTGCGTCTCCGTACGCGTTTTACGCAAGCTCTCTGCCTGCGCCTTGCCGCGGCCCTCGGCCACCGCCTCGGCGAAGTTGGCGAAGAGCACGGTGAACCACAGCCAGAGGATCACCTGCCCTGAGAAGGCGAGGTGAGGCGCACCCGTGGCGAGGTCGCGCACGAACAGCACCGTGACGAGCGCGGCGACGATCTCGACCACGAACATCACGGGATTTTTGCAAAGATCACGCGGATCGAGCTTCTTGAAGGCACCGCCGATGGCGGGCAACAGGAGTTCCGAGTCGAGGACGGACGACGAGGTTCGGGACATGGGCTTGGCCTGTTCGCAGATGAAGGGGTTTTCGAGAAAGCGGCAGGAGGCTCAGCTCCCGAAGGTTTGTCCAGCGACGTTCGCGAAGTGCTCGACGATCGGGCCCAGGGCGAGGGCTGGAAAGAAGGTGAGCCCACCCACGATCAGGATGACGCCAACGAGCAGCCCGACGAACAGCGGCCCGGTGGTCGGGAACGTTCCGGCCGAAGTCGGCACGGTCTTCTTTGCCGCGAGCGAACCGGCGATCGCGAGGGCCGGGACAATGACGAAGAAGCGACCGATCAGCATGCCGATCGCGAGCATCACGTTGTAGAACATGGTGTTGCCCGACAGGCCGGCGAAAGCCGAGCCGTTGTTGGCCGCCGACGAGGTGAAGGCGTAGAGCACCTCGGAGAAGCCGTGCGGCCCCGCGTTGTTCATCGCCGCCACCGCCGAGGGCACGCCCAGCGCCACCGCGGTGCCGCCGAGCATCACCAACGGCAGGCAGAGAACGGCGAGCATCGCCATCTTGACCTCTTTGGCCTCGATCTTCTTGCCGAGATATTCGGGGGTGCGTCCCACCATCAGGCCGGCGACGAAGATGGCGATGATCACGAATGTGATCATGCCGTAGAGGCCGGACCCGACTCCGCCGAAGATCACTTCGCCGAGCTGCATGTTGATCAGCGGGACCATGCTGCCGAGCGCGGTGAAGCTGTCGTGCATGGCGTTGACGGCGCCGCACGACGTATCGGTGGTGACGGTGGCGAAGAGCGAAGCGCCGGCGATGCCGAAGCGCACCTCCTTGCCCTCCCAGTTGCCGCCGCCGACGCCGAGCGCGTGGATCAGAGGGTTGCCGGCAGCCTCCGCCGAATAAGCGACGGCGACGCCGGCGAGGAACAGCACGCTCATCGCAGCGAAGATCGCCCAGCCCTGGCGCTGGTTGCCGACCATGCGGCCGAAGACGTTGGTCAGCGCCGCGCCGATAGCGAAGATCGAGACCATCTGCACGAAGTTCGACAGCGCCGTCGGATTCTCGAAAGGATGCGCGGCGTTGGCGTTGAAGAAGCCACCGCCGTTGGTGCCGAACATCTTGATCGCCACCTGGCTGGCGACGGGGCCTACGGCGATGGTCTGCTTGGCGCCCTCAAGCGTGGTCGCGTCGACGTAGCCGTCGAGCGTCTGCGGCATGCCCTGCCACACCAGGAAGAGCGCGTAGACGATGCAGATCGGCAGCAGCACGTAGAGTACGCAGCGCGTGACGTCGACCCAGAAGCTGCCCACCGTGCGCGCGGAGGCCCGCGAGAAACCGCGGATCACCGCGATCGCGATCGCGATCCCCGATGCGGCCGAGAGGAAGTTCTGGTGCGTCAGGCCGAGCATCTGCGTGAGGTACGACATCGTCGACTCGCCGCCGTAGTTCTGCCAGTTGGTGTTGGTGATGAACGACGCCGCGGTGTTGAAGGCGAGGCCCTGCTCGATGGCGCTCCGTCCGGCGGGGTTGAAGGGCAACACACCTTGCAGGCGCAGGATCGCGTACAGGATGACAAATCCTGCGATGTGGAAAAGCATCACGGCGATCGCGTACGACAGCCAGTGCTGCTCCTGCGTCTCGTCGATACCGGCAAGCCGATAAAAGACCTTTTCGAAAGGACGCAATATCGGGCTGAGACTGTTGCTCTCGCCGTTGAAGACCTTGGTCATGTAGCCGCCGAACGGCTTGGTCAGCAGCACGATGACGAAGCAGAAGACGATGATTTGTGCCCAACCTATGAAGGTCATGGTGGTGATCCTAGAAGCGCTCTGCGCGAAGGAGCGCGTAGGTGAGGTAAAGGAGAATGCCGACTGTCACGACGGCGCCGAGGAGGTAGTCGAAGGTCATAGGATTGTCCCTAGAGGCGTTCGCAAGCGCCGGCGTAAGCCGAGGTAATCAGGAAGAAGCCTATGCCGGCCACGATGAAGACGATGTCGAGCATTGTGGAACCCCGCAGTGGCGGACGAGGTCTTCCTCGCCCGATGTGCCGGACCATCGCGCTAAACGGCGTTGGGGATCGATAAGGCTCCAGGCCATTTCGCATAGGAAATCCGTGGGTGCGCTTGGCGGGCGCAGTTTCACCCTTATCCAGGTAAAGGCGAGCTTCGATCCAAGACGGAAGCGTGTCCATACGCTGCTTGTTTAGCGATCACGTCGTCCGTCGAGGCGTCGGACGACCGGTTCGGGCATCCGTTCTCGATCGCCGCGCGCCCGTCCGCGCACTCATGCCCGCGACACGTCCGTCCGGTCTCCTGCGGATCGTCGACGGGTCGTGAGCAGCGCCGTGGTCATGCCATGATGCTTTTCCTCTTCGCGGGAACGTCTGCTCCCTCAACGAGTCCGCTCCTCCCGCTCCGCAAAGGTTCTTCGTGCCGACTGGATCTCGGCGTGGTGAGTCTCGGCCCAGATCCAAACCCCGCAGAAAGCCGCTCCAAGGCTCTCGCCGAGCGGCGTCAACGCGTAGTCCTCGCGCGGTGGAATCACCGGGTGGATGGTGCGCGTCACCAAGCCGTCGCGTTCCATCTGCCGTACGGTCTGCGTCAGCATCTTCTGGCTGATGCGGCCGACCGCCTCGCCGAGGCGAGTGAAGCGCAGCGTGCCCTTCTCGTGAAGGGTCTCCAAGATCACCATGGTCCAACGATCGGCAACTTGACCGATGATATCGTGCACCAGCGCTTCGATCTCCGGATCGACGTCCTCGGGGATCGCTCCCTGCCGACGCGCCTCGATTTCCGCGTCCGCCACCGCTCTCCGCATGCGCCACTCTCCTTCGGGTGCGTATAAATCTTCCTGGTGCCTGCTTCCAAGCAGGAGGCGGCATGCATAGCCTCTTCGCTCGACAGGAGCTTCGCGCAATGAACATTTCGGGCAATACCATCCTCGTCACCGGCGGCGGCTCGGGCATCGGCGCGGCGCTCGCCCACCGCTTCCACGATCTCGGCAACACCGTGATCGTCGCCGGCCGGCGACGCGACGCCCTCGACCGGCCCATCGCGGGCCATGCAAACATGCACGCCGTCGTCCTCGACATCGACGGCTCCGAGGCGCTCACCGCCTTCGCGAAACGGATCGTCGCCGATCACCCGAGATTGAACGTGTTGATCAACAACGCCGGCGTCATGCGCTTCGAGGCGCTGGACCGGTCCCGCGACCTCGCCGATGCCGAGGCGACGATCACGACCAACCTGCTCGGACCGATTCGCCTCACGAATGCGCTGGTCGAGCACCTCTCGCGCCAGCCCGACGCGGCGCTCGTCAACGTCAGTTCGGGGCTCGCCTTCGTGCCCCTCACAGCGGCGCCGACCTATTCCGCGACCAAGGCCGCGCTCCACAGCTACACGGTCGCTCTGCGAAAGGTGCTGGCCGGCAAGGTCGAGGTCGTCGAGTTGGTCCCGCCCGCGGTCCAGACAGACCTGACGCCGGGGCAGGCGACCCGCCCGGGCTACCTGCCGTTGGCCGACTTCATCGACGAAGTGATGGCCTTGTTCCATTACAAGCCGACACCGCGCGAGATACTTGTCGAGCGGGTCGCCTTTCAACGCAATGCGGAGGCGGAAGGCCGTTTCGACGAAGCGGTCACGGCACTCGACGACTTCGCCCGGAAAGCGCGCGAAGGGAGAAGCTGAGCCAACACCTCGTCGGGCGCGGCCGATGCTGCTGCAGGCCGAAGCCGACACCAACGCGGCGATAAAAATCTTGAGCGCACCTGCGGCTGACCGGATCGGACGATCGACCTTCCTCGGCGCCGGAAAGTCTAGAGGTTCTGCGAGAGAGCAACCAAACGCCCGACCAACGAGGCGGCGGCGCTTATCATTGTCGTAGTGAATATCGACGGGGCTTGGTCGAAGTCGCCAATCGGCAAGCCGGGCCTCGTCAACGGCTCGGGGGCCAAAGCCGACGGACGGCGGTGTACCGCCTCCGTCGCCTGGCATTTGATCACTTCCTTCCCCCTAAGGTCCCGCCCGGCGGGAGAAACGCCGGGCGGGAGGATCAGGCCTGCTTCATCTCGTTCAGCGTGTTGGGCGAAACGCCCGTGAAGTTGTTCGATAGCAGGTACTTCGGGCTGGTCTGGATCCAGCGGTTGAGATCGATCTCCTCGAACTTGCCGGCGTCCCAGGTCTGGATGATCTCGAGATCGTCGTTGCCGACGTTCTTGATCGCGTGCCCGAAGCCCTGCGGGATGTAGGCGACGTCACCCGGCTTGAACTCGGCCACCTTGCCGCGGCCGCCCGAACCGAACATCGCGACCTGTCCGGTTCCGCGCAGGTAATAGTGCCACTCGTTGGCGTTGGTGTTCCAATGCAGGTTGCGCATCTTGCCGGGCTTGATGACCATGCGACCGCCCGACATCGACTTCGAGATCGGCCACTCATCCACGCTGGCGAGGTGGAACGTGCCACCGTCGAATTCCCGCACCGCCTTCGGGTTCTTGAGGAGCTCGAACTTGTGGGTCGATTCCTTGGGCCAAGGCGCGTCCATGGCCTCCGAGATCGGAATGACGGGACCGGCTTGGATATAGATTTCTCCCTTCGGGAAAGCGTCGAACGCGCCGGCCGGGATGCCGAAGTCGAGCGCCAGCATGTCCTTGGGCGTCACGTTGACCCAATCCGTGATGGAGAACGTGCCGTGCTCGGAGAAGGCGCCGTTGTCGAAGGATAGGAGGAAATGGCAGGGCTTGTCGCCGATGGTTTGGATCGAGTGGCCGTGGCCCTTCGGGAAGAACCAGAGGTCGCCGGGCTTGTAGTTGTTGATCTCGCTCGTGCCCTCCGGCGTGAGGATCACGGTTTGACACTGGCCGTCGATGACGAAGGCCCATTCGGCGGCTATGGCGTGCCAATGGAGCTCGCGCGAGGCGCCGGCATCGAGGAACATGTGAACGCCCGCGATCCCCTTGGAGATGGGGAACTGGTGCACGGTGGCCTCCTTGGCCCAGCCGCCGGACGTGATCTTGGGCTTGTTGCCGTCGAGCGAGAACTTGAAGTCCGGCATCGCCGCCACGTCTTCCGGATTGTGGTAGGCGACCTGAGCGCCAGTCGGCAGCTGCTGCACGTCGCGGCCGAACCCGCCCTCGCCCGGCTTGCCATGATCGGTCTTGACGTTAGCCGGCGCTTCCGCGTGCGCCATCCCGGCCATGGCGACCAAGCCTCCTGCGCCAAGCGCAGTCTTGCCGAGGAAATCGCGTCTGTTGCTGTTCATTGCCTGCCTCATCCCGGCCTGCGAGGCTCTGCGCCTCGCTTCGGCTGAAGCATTACAGGATATTTCCGCACCACAAACGGCGGTAGTGAGATGACCAGACTTACGATCATCGACCAACCCGATAAGCGATTGCAGTTGCGCGTGCTCGATACCCACGCCGCTGCGGCGGCTTCACCGTTCTCTCTCGCCACCTCATCGCCGTGTAGGCGAACGACCACACCAAAGAAGTCGTTGTCGTGGTACGCGTCGATGGTCGGGGTTCGTGTCGCGGAACGTCGACTTCGCCTCGTAGTTTTATCGCCGTAACCTGACTTTAGTCGGGCCTTTTGTCAGGGTAGGCACCAGACCGTTTCCGCGGCTGCGGCCGACAAGCGAAGGTGGACATGGCGCTCCTGGTCGGCTACGTTACCTACCCTGTGCTGGTCGGCATCAAGACAGGCGCGCGGCCTCGACGCTCGCGATCGGCCTCCGGCCAGTTTGCCGCAGGTGACATTTGCCGCAGCTTCCCGGCACGGCTGCGATGTTAGACGATCCGCCGCTTTTGGAGGAGCCATTCATGCGAGCCGTTGCTGACACCCGACAGACCACCGGCGACCGCCGCGAAAAGCTGGGTGTCGCCGTAGTCGGTTTGGGCGGCGCGGTGGCGACCACCGCTATCGCCGGCATCGAGCTGATCAAGGCCGGCCGCAACGATCGTACAGGTTTGCCGCTCGCCGGCCTATCGGTCGCCGGCCTCGCCGACTACCGCGACATCGTCTTCACCGGGTGGGATGTGAACGGCGACGATCTAGGCGTCGCCGCCGACAAGCACGGCGTTCTCGACGGCGAGCAGTCGCGCGGGGCGGCGGCGGCACTGAACGGCATCCGGCCCATGGCGGCGGTCGGCTCGTCCGAGTTCTGCAAGAATGTCGATGGCGAGAACAAGTTTATCGCCCGCAGCCATCGCGAGGCGGTGGAGCGTATCAGCGCCGACCTCGAACGCTTCAAGCGCGAGAGCGGCGTGGACCGTGTCGTCATGGTCAATCTCGCCTCGACCGAGCGTTACCCAGATCTCGACGCTCCGGCGCTCCAGGACCTGTCCTCCTTCGAGAAGGCGCTGGACGAGTCCGATCCGGTCATCGGGCCTGCCATGCTCTATGCCTATGCCGCGATCCACAGCGGCAGTCCCTACGCCAATTTCACACCCTCGGTTGCCGCTGACGCCAAGCCGCTGGTGCAGTTCGCCCGCGAGCGCAATGTCGCTGTGGCCGGCAAGGACGGCAAGACCGGCCAGACCTTCATGAAGACGGTGATCGCACCGGCGCTGCGCCAGCGCGCGCTGCATGTCGATGGCTGGTTCTCGACCAACATCCTCGGCAACCGCGACGGCCTGGCGCTCGATGATCCGGCGTCGCTGAAGTCGAAGCTCGGCACCAAGAAGAGCGTGCTCGACCAGATGCTCGGCTACCCGGTCGAGGACCATATCATCGACATTCGCTACTATCGCCCGCGCGGCGACGACAAGGAGGCCTGGGACAACATCGACATCTCCGGCTTCATGGGCCAGCGCATGCAGCTGAAGATCAACTTCCTCTGCAAGGACTCCATCCTAGCGGCGCCGCTCGCCATCGAGATCGCACGCTGTCTCGGTCTCGCCGACCGTCGCGGTCAGGGCGGCGTACAGGAGCAGCTCGGCGTGTTCTTCAAGGCGCCGATGACCGGCAACGGCCATCTGCCGGAGCACGCCTTCCACGCTCAGCAAGATGCGCTGTTCGACTGGCTCGGCGTCGGCAGCCTGGCGGACAACGCGGCGTGAGTGGGTCGCTCGCGCTGCCGGACGGCGCCGCGCCGGTCCTGCTCCGCGAGCTATTCGGCGAACTCGGCGACTTGAAGCGGACGCGCTCCGCGGGGCGTGCCGGTTCGATCGCCGAGCGCGGCTTCACGGCGGCCTGGGCGGCGTTGTGCGCCGGCGAGAATGTCGAGGAGGTGATGACGACGAGCGTCGCCGCCGCCCTAGCCGCCGCCCGGCTCGGCGACCTCGATGCCGCCAAGCTCCACGACCTCGGCCTCGATCAAGCGGAGGCCCTCCTGGTCCTGCGGCGTGCTTTCAACGCAATCGCGCCTGCCCTCGATCCCGGCCAGGCCGACGCGCTGCGGCCAGCGCTCGGCCGCGACCTGCCGGAAGGGCTGGTGCCGCCGTTTGTTGCCGCGCTGGCCGAGCAGCCGCGCGCCGGCGCGACCTGCCCGGGCAGGCCGCGCATCTTGTTGGAGCCGCCGGAGAACCACGCCGAGCACTGTTGGGCCGTGGCGGTCTTCGGCACTCTGCTGGCGCCGCGCTACGGCGCCGACGCGCCGACCGTCTTCCTCGCTGGGCTGGCGCACCACCTCCACAACGCCGCGATGCCGGACAGCGGCTTCACCGGCGAGATGCTGCTGGAGGAGCACCTAGCCCCGGTCTGCGCCGCCGCCACGCAGCGCGCACTGGACGAGCTGCCGCCAGACCTCCGCGAGGAGGTCGTCGCCGCCCACGAGATTCTTCTCGATGCGGCGACGCCGGAAGGCCGCGCCTTCCACGCCGCCGACGTGATCGACCGCGTCACCCAGATGGCGCAGCATCTCCGCGTCGCCAGCGTCACCATGCCGATGCTGCTCGACGACTGGGCACTGGTTCACGACGGACCGGTGAAGGCGTTCCACGAGGGCGCGCTCGCCGAGATGGGCCTTCCGTGACCGCGCCGCTGCGTTCGCCGTTCTCCGGCCGCGCGCTCGAGCCGGACACGGCGCACTCGCTCGCCGCAGTCGGCGAGCGCTGGCCGGTCATCGACGACATCGCCTATCTCCGCATCGGCCGCGAAGCGCTGGTTGCCGAAGTGCTCGCCAAACTCGATGCGGGCGATGTTGCGGCGGCGCTGGCGCTGCTGCTGGTCGAGCAGGACGACTGGTGGGGCGGTCCGCCGGCCGATCCCGAGCGCCTCACCGCGCTGGTGCGCCGCCGCGACGCACTGAGCCTGCGCGAGGCGATGGACCATCTCGGCTTCGGCCGCGTCGGCGACTACATCGCCCACCGCTGGAGCGATCCGACCTACCTCGCCGGCCTGGCGCTGCTCGAGGCGCATTGGGCGCCGCCCGACCGCGTCTTCGAGCTCGCCTGCGGCACGGGCCCCTACCTCCGCGAGCTGTCGCGGCGCGGCGTGGCATGCACCGGCGGCGACGTCGTCTTCGCCAAACTCTGGCTGGCGCGGCACTGGGTGGTCGGACCGGAGGTCGAGCTTGTCTGCTTCGACGCCGGCTCGCCTTGGCCGGTCGACGGCCGCCGTCACGGTCTCGTGCTGTGCCATGACGCGTTCTACTTCCTGGAGCCGAAGCTGGAGGTCGCCCGGCGGCTTCGCGGTGCCACTGCCGACGATGGCCTGCTGGCCGTCGCTCACGTCCACAACAGCGAGGCCGCCAATCTCTCCTCAGGCGCGGCGATGTCGGCCGAGGCGCTCGCTGCGCTGTTCCCCGGCGCCGTGCTCTACGACGACGCAGAGCTGACGCGCGCGTTGGTGGAGACGCGTGCCCCGCGCCCGCAGCCGCCCTACGCTCTGGTTGGCGTCGAGGCGTTCTCACTGGCGTTCGGCGATGCCCTGCCGCCACGTCCGGTACTTGCCGGCCTCGCTCTGCCGCTGCTAGGCGCCGAGCTGCGCAAGAACCCGCTCTACGGCGACGACGACAGCATCGCCTGGCCCTCGGAGCGCTACCGCGAGGAATACGCGGCGCAGGCGACCTACCCGCTGCATTCACAGGCGCCGCGCCGCGCCCGTCGCGTGCCCGCCACCGAAAGCGAGGCCCGCTGTCGCGAGCTGGTCGATCTGCCGGAGCGCTGGTGATGCGCTGGGGCATCGTCGGCTACGGCTGGGTCGCGCGCGACTTCATGGCGCCCGGCATCGCGGCAGCCGGCGCCACGGTCGCGGCGGTCTGCGATCGCGATCCGGCCGCCCGCGAGGCCGCCGGGCAGCTCG
>CAXTQM010000010.1:0-15334 GCA_964246205.1 uncultured Beijerinckiaceae bacterium
GCCTCGCGGCAGCCGGCGGCGATGCCTTCGACCACCGCCGCGCCGACCGCCGGCTCGAGCCGGCCTGTGGCGAAATAGTCGAGGAAGAACAACGGCTCGGCGCCCTGTACGACGAGGTCGTTGACGCACATGGCAACGAGGTCGACGCCCACCGTGGCGTGGCGCCCGGTCTCGATGGCGATCTTTACCTTGGAGCCGACGCCATCGTTGGCGGCGACGAGGATGGGATCGCGGAAACCTGCGGCCTTGAGGTCGAACAATCCACCGAAGCCGCCGATCTCGGCATCGGCACCCGGGCGCCGTGTGGCTCGCACCAGCGGCTTGATGCGCTCGACCATGGCGTTGCCGGCATCGATGTCTACGCCGGCGTCGGCGTAGGTGAGACCGGCGGGCTCGGAGGATGACACGGGCGATGTCCAAAGGGGCAGGAAGCGTCACCGCCTAAGCGCCCATCCGGCCGCGCGCAAGACTCCGGCGAAGCGCGCCGCGCGGTACGTCCTCGCACGCTGCTCGAAGAACGTCAGTCGGCGCGTGAGCTTTACGGTGCAAGTCCATGATAGTGTTGAAAGCGGGAACAACAGCGGCGGTTTATTGAACGAAGATGCCGGCGCGTTGACGTGCGGCGGGTGCGCTGTCATCTGAAGACGTGGCGTCGGCGGCGCCAAGAGGCGGACTCCACAGTGCGATCACGCGCCGTCATCCTTTCGCAGGTCGGGTTTTGGCTGACCGCCTGCGTGATCTTCGCCTTCCTGCTTTGGCTGTTCCACGCCATCCTGATGCCGTTTGTCGTGGCGCTCGTGCTCGGCTACCTTCTCGATCCATTGGTCGGTCGAATGGAACGTCTACGTCTCGGCCGCGGCGGGTCGACGACGATCATCCTCGTTGGGTCGCTGCTGGTGGTGATCGTGACGGTGGCGCTGTTCTCGCCGATGCTGGTCCGGCAGATCGACGGTTTCATCAAGGCGCTGCCCAATCTGGTGAGCCGGGCGCAGGATCTCGCCTCCGCCGCCGGCGGCCAACTGACTCACGGCAGGGTCGGCGAGCTGCTCGACAAGTTCGGGCTAGGTGGCAGCGTCGCCGACCTGCGCAGCGACTTTAGCGACTACGTCAACAAGGCTGTGGCCTGGCTGGTGGCCTCTGGCGACAGCCTGCTGTCGCAGGGCGCGGCGCTGCTCGATTTGTTGTCGCTGATCGTCATCACGCCGGTCGTTACCTTCTACATCCTACTGGACTGGCCGCGCATGATCAGCGCGCTCGAAAGCCTGATCCCTCCGCGCAACCGCGATACGGTGCATGCCATCGGCCATGATATCGACGGTGCCCTCGCCGGATTTCTGCGCGGCCAACTGCTGGTCTGCCTATTTCTCGCCGCCTGGTACGGCATCGGTCTCACAGTCGTCGGACTAAACTTCGGGCTGCTGATCGGCATTCTCGGCGGCGTGCTGTCGTTCGTTCCTTACGTAGGTTCGCTGTTGGTGCTGGTGCTGGCGCTGTTGATCGCCGTGGTCCAGGGCTGGCCGAGCTGGCACCTGCCGGCCGAAGCGCTCGGCATCGTGCTCGTCGGCCAGTTCCTGGAAGGCAACGTGCTGTCGCCCAAGCTCGTTGGCGACAAGGTCGGGCTGCACCCTGTCTGGATCATCTTCGCGCTGCTCGGCTTCGGCAGCGTGTTTGGTTTCACCGGACTGCTCGTCGCCGTGCCGGTCGCTTCGGCGCTGGGCGTGCTGCTGCGCTACGCCACGCGGCGTTATCGCGAGAGCCCGATTTTCACTGGCAAGATGGCCAGCCAGCACAGCACCCTCATCCAGGCCGACTCCGTCTCGGCGCGGATTTCTTGACGAGATCAGCCGGAACCATGGCCCGCCAGCTCGTCTTCGATCTCACCCGCGCGCCCTGCTTCGATGCCGAGGACTTCCTCGTCTCGGACGCCAACGCCGACGCCGTGGCGGCGGTGCGGGCCTGGCGCGAATGGCCCGGACGAACGCTGCTGCTAATCGGGCCGCCCGATGCCGGCAAGAGCCACCTCGCGGCGGTTTGGGCGGGCGAGACAGGCGCAATTGTGGTGCGCGGTGGTTTGGCGTTGTCGCCCTCCCTTTGGGACGGCGGTGAGCGCTGCGTTTTACTGGAGGATTGCGACCGCGGCACATATCCCGAGCCGGCGTTCTTTCACTGCATCAACCTGGCACGGGAAACAGGTGGGTGGCTGATGATGACGGCACGAACGCCGCCGACGCTTTGGCGCATCGCGACGTCCGATCTGCTATCTCGATTGCGCCTCGCCACATTGGCCACACTGGCATCGCCCAGCACCGAGTTAATCAAGGCAGTGCTACTCAAACTCTTCGCTGACCGGCAAATAGTTGTCGACGAAGACGTGGTGGCTTACGCCTCCCGGCATTGCGACCAATCTCTCGAAGCGGTCGCTCAATTCGTATCGGCGATCGACGATGCTGCGTTAGCCGCCGGAAGGCGCATAACACGTCCTCTGGCGGCCGAAGTCTTAGCGAACCTCCAGGTCGAAACTCTGCCTGCCCGAGATCACGGGCCGACGTAGCGGACTGTCTTGCCCTGCGCATCGACGACCGGATGACCGGCCGCAATGGGCGCAGCGACGGCGGCGGAACGCCCGGAGGCGATCGTGTCGGGTACCAAAGAGCCGCGCAATGGATCGTTGCGGGTGGTGTCCATCGCAACGAGCGCCTTGCGCTCCTGATTGGGCATACCTTGCACCGAGTCGATCGCCGCAAAGTCCGAAGCGTCGTGCCGATGGTCGCGATCTTCACCGACGTAGACCTCGATGCCTCGCTTGGTCATGACGGCATCGCCGGTCTGCAGCGTGGCATCATGCATCAGGTCGGTCGGCTTCTGCAGCTTGGGTTTGTCGTCCGAGACGACCTTGCGCTTGACATGATGTCGAACGGCGGGCGCATCCGCGTAGGATTGAGGCTGATCGTAGCCATAAGAGGGTGCCGGCGCCGCCTGCGGGGCCGGCTGCGGCGCCATGCCGAAAAGTTGCTCGAAGAAGCCGGCCGCGTTCGCCGTGCTCGGAGCCGCGCAAAAGCCGAGTGCAAGCGCAAAAGCAGAAGCCATAGTTGCCGAAGCGATTTTGTTGATCATGATCTTTCCCCGTCGGCGCTAGAACGTCGCAGCGGCGGGATTGGTTCAGGCTGCCTGCCGCGCGTCCGCGAGCCGGGCATATTCGGCCCGCACCACATCGCCTCCATAGGTCCTCTCAAGCCGGCGCACGGTGAAATGGCCGAAGGCTAGAGACTGAAAATGGTCGGCAAAGGCATAGTTCACGACCGCGCCACCGGCCGCGCCGACGATCGGCACGGCCTGCGCAGCGAGCTTCTCCGAGACGACGAGACCGAACCGGGAACCGACCTGCGCCACAAGCCGCATCAGGACCGGTGCGCTCTCCGAGGCGACGCCCTCCGCAATGACGAACTTGCTGGCGTCCGTGACGGTTTTGGCCAACAACCCGCGCGTAGCGAAGTAGCCACTTTCCAAAACACCGTCCTCCTTGTCGTGGGCGCCGAGCGCAAACACCTCTAGACAGGCCATCGCGACCTCGGGCTCCGAGAGATCCTCGCCCTCGCGCCGCGCGATCTCCGCAATGGATCGCAGGATGATGACCGTCGAGATCGGCAGCTCGATCGGCAGGCTTGATATGCCGAACACGCCGCCAGCCGCACCCGACAGGGCTGCCGCTGCCTTGTGCAGGAAACGGGTGTCGCGCTTGGGCGGGTTGGCGAGAGTGCGCAAGGCGACGTTAAGCGCGGTGTGGATGGCGTTCTCGGCGGCGCGGTCGACCAAGCCAGAGATGCCCGGCGGCAGCATGCGGCTGAGTGATCCGAGCTGCTTGCCGATGGTGCGCGCTAGACGCGTTGCCAAGTTGGTGTGCTCGAGGGCTTGTACCGCGCGCGCAAGCGCTTCGCGATCGGCGTCTGGAAATGGCGAACCGTCGGAGTGGACGAGCTGACTCACTGGCATGGGCAGGTTGGATGTCGGCTCGTTCATCGATGTTCTCCGGTGCCCGTTGGCGGAACGGCAGAGCTCCCGCTTTGGTTCGCGTCACCCACGTGATCTCGAAGCGCGATCACGTCTTATTTGCACGGGATTACGTCGAGCTGCCGTTTGACGCTGCGGCGCTTTTGCGGGAGGTTTCGCGCTTCCACGGCGCCGTTCGCGCCGTCCCGAGGAAGTCGACCATGCGCCTGATCGTCCCGCTCGCCGTTGCCACCCTTCTCGTCTCGACCGTAGGCGGCGCCTACGCCGCCTCCGCAGTGCAGAAGGAATGCTCCACCAAATATCAGGCGGCCAAGAGCGGCGGCACGCTCAACGGCATGACCTACAACCAGTTTTACAGTCAATGCGCCAAGGAGGTGAAGGAGGAAAAGACCGGCGCGCAGGCGGCCGCAACCTCCACCGCGGCTCCGACCCCAGCCCCGGCGGCGGCACCGAAGGCCACAGCGGCTTCACCCGCCGCGGCGCCGACGAGTGCGCCGGCGACAGGCGGCGCAGCCGTGTTCCCTACCGCGATCTCGTCGGAATTCTCGAAGGAGAGCGTCGGCAAGGCGCGCATGCACACCTGCCTCGCTCAGTACAAGGCGAACGGTTCGAGCAAAGGCACGGGCAATGCCGGGCTGAAGTGGATCGAGAAGGGTGGCGGCTATTACAGCGAGTGCAACAAGCGCCTGAAGGGCTGAAGCTGATCGGACAAGGAGCCAATGGAGGCGATAACGCCTCCGACGCCGAGCTCGATCGCTTCGCTGATGACAGTTGACCCGTTCGCGGCTTTCGGCATCGAACAGGTCCTCCGGCAACGCTGCAGCCCACCTGACAAGTCGGCCTTGCCGATGGGTCACGCGGAGGCAACTTCCTACCAATTGAAATGGAGCCAAGCCGAGCCGGTACCGTTGCATCGGCATGACCCTCGCGCTCCTGTCCCTGTCACCCGCCGCCTCCATGTCAGTCGTGCCGGCCGCACCTTCGATCGTCGAGCGCGCGCGCCGCGCCGCCGCCGTCGCTTCGACTCCCGACGTCGACGGCGCCTTTCCGCTGGAAGGCGTGCGCGAGCTGCACGCGGCCGGCCTGCTGATCGCTCCATTCTCCTCCACGCTTGGCGGAAGCGACCTTGCGGTGGGTCAGCCGGCCCGCCTCATGGCGGTGCTGGGTGCCGTCGGGCGCGGCGACTTGGCGCTTGGGCGGCTCTACGAGGGCCATGTCAACGCCATCGCGCTAGCGATCCGCTACGGGTCTCCCGCCAACCTCGGGCGGCTGCTTGACGAGGCGGCGGCCGGGCGGATCGGCGGCGTGTGGATGGCGGGCGAGCCGCTGCGGCTCGTGCGCGACGGCAGCCGGCTGGTGCTCGCCGGACGCAAGATCTTGTGTTCGGGCTGCGGGCACATCCAGCGTCCGCTCGTTGCTGCCGAGCACGACGGCCTCTCGGTGATGCTGCTCCCGCACGTTCCCCAGCCGGAACGTACGGACGTCAGGGGATGGACGGTGCGCGGCATGCGCGGCAGCGCCACCGGCACTGTAGATTTCGACGGGATCGTCGTCGAGCCGCAAGACCTTCTCGGCGCACCCGGCGATTACCTGCGTTCGCCGTATTTCCGAGGGGGCGCGTGGCGGGTGCTCGCCGTCCAACTCGGCGGCCTAGAGGCGGTATTCGATCTCTACAAGGAGCAGCTTTGCCACAGCCCGCATCGCGACAACCCAGTGCAGCTCGCCCGTTTCGGCAAGGCGGCGATCGCCGTCGAGACCGCGCGACTGTGGGTCGCCCGCGCCGGCGCCCTTGCGGAAGGCGAGGTCGAGAATGCCGAGGCGATCGACGCCTACGTCGATTTCGCCCGTAACGCCTTCGAAGCGACGGCGCTGGAGGTCGTCGCCTGCGCCGAGAAGGCGATCGGCCTTAAGGCCTTCACTAGGCCGAATCCGCTGGAGCGGGTGATCCGCGACCTGCAGACCTATCTGCGTCAGCCGGCGCTCGACGCCTCGTTGCTGTCGGCGGCGGCCTTCCAGCTTACGCGGGACGCGTGAAGGCCGGAGCTTTCTTCGCTGCCGCCGAGGCGCTGCCGGTGGTGAGCCTACCCGACATCCTGCGCGGCGGCGGTCTCGTGGTGGTCGCGCCTCACCCCGACGACGAGAGTCTCGGCTGCGGCGGCCTCATCGCTGAGGCCTGCGGCCTTGGTATTCCCACGCGCATCGTGGTTGTCAGCGATGGCGCCGGGTCCCATCCTGGCTCGCGCTCTTTTCCGCCGCCGCGCCTGCGCGCCCTGCGCGAAAGCGAGACGCAAGCCGCCGCTGCCGCGCTCGGACTGGCGTCCGAGGCGGTCGCCTTCATCGGCCTGCCTGACCGCTTCGTGCCGAGCACTGGACCGGAAGCGGAGGCCGCGGGCGCCGCGATCGCCGCCGCCGCCGCGCGTGTGACGGCGGGCGTCGTCTGCGTCAGCTGGCGTCACGACCCCCATTGTGACCATCTCGCCGCCGCCGACATCGTCGAGGCCGTGCGTGGCAACCTGGGCGGCGCTCAGGTGCTCGCCTACCCCATCTGGGGCTGGACCTTGCCGACGGACCACGACGTCGGGCCGGAACCGCGCGGAGTCCGCATCGACGTATCGCGGCATCTGCCGGCCAAGCTCGCCGCCGTGGCGGCGCACCGTTCGCAGACGACCGATCTCGTCGACGACAGCCCCGACGGGTTCCGTCTCACTCCGGAGATGATCGAATTGTTCGCCAAGCCCCATGAAATCCTGCTGGAGACGGCATGAGCCGGTTCGAGACGTCGATCCCTCCGAGATATTTCGATGAGATGTACGCGCGCGACTCGGACCCTTGGCGCTTCGCGCAGAGTGCCTACGAGCGTGACAAATATCAGGCGACCCTACGGGCGTTACCTCGGCCGCGCTACGGCTCGGCGCTCGAGGTGGGCTGCTCCATCGGCGTGCTGACGCGACAGCTCGCGCCGCGCTGCGCCTCGCTGCTTTCGCTCGACGTCGCCGAGGCGGCCTTGGAGCAGGCGCGAGTGCGCTGTGCAGACCAGGCCCATGTGCGTTTCGAGCACCGCCGAGTTCCCGGCGCCTGGCCGGACGGGCGGTTCGACCTCATCCTCCTGTCGGAGGTGGTGTATTACCTCGATCGCGACGACGTGCGAGCGCTGGCGCGACGCGTCCATGCCGCCGCCGCTCCCGGCGCTGATGTCGTTCTCGTGCACTGGCTGGGCGACACCCATTATCCGCTCAGCGGCGACGACGCTGCGGGTCTTTTCATAGGTGCTCTCGACCATCCGGTATCACTCGAGGCTCGGCGCGAAGCCGAATACCGGCTCGACGTGCTGCGCATCGCCGCGAGTTAGCTCTCGGCAACGCCGTCAGGGCACGGCCGGCGCTGATGTCGCCAAAGCCGGCAGCTCGTGTTGGATCGGTAGCGAGGGATAAGCGACCGATGGGCGGCAGACAAACTTCGTTGCCCAGGCGAGCAGCCTCGCGCGTCGGATTTGCCGCGGCAGACCGGACGGCCGGAGCGGTCGAAAGGTCAACCGCGGGCTCGCGTCCTGAAGAGCGAGGTGCATTGCGCCGAAGGAAGTGAGGCCGGCGATCTGGTATGCGACGTCAGGATGCACGGCCAACGCAGTCTGCATCCAGCGTCGAACGGCCTTGAGCCGCCCGTCGTTGTGGAACCGGCGCAGCCGTCGGCGGAGCAGCGAACGAAGAACAACCCTTCCCAGCGCCTCAAGCCGATCGTCGCAGACGCTTTCCGGCGCCTCGATCCGCTGTCGGATGGTATCCGCCACGCCGCCCCTCGCTCGACCGAGCAGACGCCCAGAGGTGGTCACCACGATGTCGGGGTCCTGCCGCACCACGAGGTCGTGCGCGAGCACGGCTTCGACGAAGGCGCGGTCCTCGCCACAGGGCAGGTCGGGCATGCCGCCGATCGCGCGATAGGTGCTCAGCGTCGTCGCCAGGCTCGCTCCCGAGCGGCACCAGTGATGCGGCCACGGGTTGCCTGGCGTCGGGTCGAACCGGGCGGTGATCTCGATCAGCAGCGCCTCGTACTCGCCCTCCCGCGCGCCGCGGGCGTGCAGGGCCGGCGGAAGCAGGGCGGCATCGTCGGGGTCGAGCGCGAGCCGCCCCGCAACGGCGTCGGCACCGGCTGAGATGGCGGCGAGGTTGCGCGCCACCCAGTCGGGCGGAACGCGGCTGTCGGCATCGGTGGTGAGCAGCACGCCGTCGCCGCTCGCCGCATCGAGCCAGTCGGCGGCGGCATCCATTGCGCGGCGCCTTGCCCAGCCGGCGGATGCGGCGGGATCGTCACAGACGACGATCCGCAATTCGCAGGAAAGCCTAGGCGCAACGGCGGCGACGGCGTCGGGCGTGCCATCGGTGCAATTGTTGAGCAGCAGAAGGACGCCGAGGCTGCCGAACGCCAAGCCGGCCTGCCTGTCGAGCGAGCGGAGGCAAGCTTCGATGTGCAGACATTCGTTGCAAACCGGGATCGCGACGACAGCCGAGATGCGCGAAGCACCTATAACACACCCGTCCCGCACGTTCGGCCCCAATGTAAACAAAAGGCAACTCCAGATCGCTGGATAAGCTCATGTGTGTCGTCCGGTTCCGTCGCGTTTCGGCGACGGCCTGTCACGGTGCTTGATCGGAAACTCCGGCAATCGCCGCTCCCGCTTAAAGCCTGCGCGTCGCCTCGACGAGCCAGTGCCGCACATCGGACGCGACCAGCGGCCCGATCTCCCTTCGCACTCTCGCGTGGTAGGCGTCGAGCCAGGCGCGCTCGCCGGCGTCGAGCAGCTTCGCGTCGATCAGCGCGCGGTCGATGGGCGCCAGCGTCAGCGTTCCGAACCCCATCATCTCGCGGTCGCCGCCGGCGATCTCGCGCGGCTCCACGACCACGAGGTTCTCGATGCGGATGCCGTAGGCGCCGGCCTTGTAATAGCCGGGCTCGTCGGAGAGGATCATGCCCGGCTCCAGTGCGACGTGCCCGGTCTTGGAGAGCCGCTGCGGGCCCTCGTGCACCGAAAGGTAGACGCCGACGCCGTGCCCGGTGCCGTGGTCGAAGTCGAGCCCCGCCGCCCACAGGAACTGCCGCGCCAGAGCGTCGAGCTGCGCCCCCGACGTGCCCTTGGGAAACACGGCGCGGGAAATCGCGATCATGCCCTTGAGCACGCGGGTGAAGCGGTCGCGCATCTCCGCCGCCGGCCGGCTGACGGCCAGCGTGCGGGTGATGTCGGTGGTGCCGTCCTCGTATTGCGCGCCGGAATCGACGAGGTAGATGCCACGGTCGATCTTGCGATTGGACGCCGTGCTGACCCGGTAATGCGGGATCGCCGAGTTCGGCCCGGCCGCCGAAATCGTCGGGAAGGAGAGATCCTTCAGCAGACCGGTCTCGCGACGGAAATGCTCCAGCGCCTGCGCCGCCTCGATCTCGGTGAGCTTGCCAGGCTTCGCGTGCGCGGCGAACCAGTGCAGGAACGTCGTCACCGCGGCGCCGTCGCGGCGGTGCGCCTCGCGCGTGCCGGCGAGTTCGGCGGCGTTCTTGCGCGCCTTCATCAGCGCGATGGGGTCGGCGCCGACGATGGCCTTGCCGCCGGCATCCTCCAGGCCCTGCACCAGCCGCGCCGGCACGGTGGCGGCGTCGAACAGCACGCTCTTGCCGGTCTTGCCCAACGCCGCCAGCACGGTCTCGACGGACCCGGTCGTGGCGACGGTCGCGAGCTTGGCAAGGCTCGCGGCGTCGCGGTCGGTCAGCTTGCCCTCGTCGACGAAGAGGGTGGGATGGCCGATCTCCGGCACCAGGGCGAAGGCCAGCGGCAGCGGTGTGTGGCCGACGTCGGCGCCGCGAATGTTGAAGAGCCACGCCACGGCATGCGGGTCGGAGACCAGCAGTGCGTCGGCCTTGCCGATGGACACCGAAACCTGCGCGATCTTCTTCGCCGCGGGCACGCCGGCGAGCTTCGCCTTGCGGATGGTGACGGCACCGCGCGGCGGGTCGGGCCGGTCCGCCCAGATGGCGTCGATCGGGTTGGAACCGACCGGCACCAGCGTGGCGCCGACCTCCTCGGCCGCCTTGCGCCAGCTGCGCACCTGGCCGGGCGTGGCGAGCCAGGGGTCGTAGCCGAGCCGGCCGTCCTTGCGCAGGTGCTTGCCGAGCCAAGCCTCGGGCTTCTCCTCGGCGATGGCGACGGGGGTGATCACCCCCGTGTCGACCTGCTCGCGCACGGCGAGCGTGTAGCGCCCGTCGACGAAGATCGCCGCGACGTCGGTCATCACGATGGCGAGCCCGGCCGAACCGGAGAAGCCGGTGAGCCAGGCCAGCCGCTCCTCGGAGGGCGACACGTACTCGCCCTGATGGCGGTCGGAGCGCGGCACCACGAAGCCGTCGAGCTCCTGGCGTTTCAGCTGCTCGCGCAGAGCGGCCACGCGTGCCGCCCCCTGCGTGCGGTCGGCAGGCTCGTCGAAGGTTTGGAAGCGGCTCTCGAACATGGGCCGGAGATAGCCTGCTTGCGTGCTCTATACGAGGGCGCTTGTTCGACTGACGCCGCTCTCCAAGAGGAGCCTACACCCGCATCGGCATGAGCACGTAGAGCGCCGAGGCGCCGTCCCGGTCCAGCACCAGCGTCGGCGAGCCGGGATCGGCCATCTTGAACAGCGCCGTGTCGGTCTCGATCTGCGCGGTGATGTCGAGGAGGTAGCGGGCGTTGAAGCCGATATCGAGCGGCGCGGAATCGTAGTCGACCTCAAGTTCTTCGACCGCGGACCCTGAATCCGGGTTGGTGACGGAGAGTGTCAGCTTGCCGTCCGCCACCGCCAGCTTCACCGCGCGGCCGCGCTCCGACGAGATGGTGGAAACGCGGTCGACCGCCTCCTTGAAGGGCTTGCAGTCGACCACGAGCCGCTTGTCGTTGCCCGTCGGGATCACGCGCAGGTAGTCCGGGAAGGTGCCGTCGATCAGCTTGGAGGTCAGCACCACGTCGCCGAAGGTGAAGCGGATCTTGGCGGTCGAGACCTCGACCTTGATCTCCTCGCCGCCGGCCTCGGCGAGGCGCTGAACCTCGGCTACCGTCTTGCGTGGCACGATGATGCCCGGCATGCCGGCCGACCCGTCGGGTGCCGCTACCTCGACGCGCGCGAGGCGGTGGCCGTCGGTCGCCACGGCGCGCAGCAGGGTGGTGCCCTCGACGTCGAGAGTGTGCATGTAGATGCCGTTGAGGTAGTACCGCGTCTCCTCGCTGGAGATGGCGAACTGCGTCTTGTCGATGAGCTTCTTCAGGTCGGCGGCGGCGATGGTGAAGCTGTGGCTCATGTCGCCGGCGGCGAGGTCGGGGAAGTCGGTCTCGGGCAGCGCCTGCAGGTTGAAGCGAGAGCGGCCCGACCGCAGCACGAATTGCGCGCTGTCGCCGGCATTCTCCAGGCTCACCTGCGCGCCGTCGGGAAACTTGCGAACGATGTCGTGGAGGATGTGGGCCGGCAGCGTCGTCGCGCCCTTCTGCCCGACGTCGGCGGCGACGATCTCCGTGACTTCCAGGTCGAGGTCGGTCGCCTTCAGGGTCAGCGACTGTCCGTCGGCGCGCAGCAGCACATTGGAGAGGATCGGGATGGTGTTGCGGCGCTCGACGACGCGGTGCACGTGCCCGAGCGACTTGAGCAGCGTGGCCCGTTCCAGAGTGACTTTCATGACGCGCGTTCCACCACCCTCGCCCGATCCGGTCCCGTCGGGGGCGCGGACTGTGGCTCGGCTTGGCCGTGGACGCAAGACGGGATCGGCGCTGTCCGCAACGGCGTTTTCCGAGGTGAAAGCGACTCCGACCGAGCCGGCAAGGTCCGCGCTTTGAAGCCTCGCTAGAGCGACGAGGTATTGACGATCGGCGGCACCGAGCGCGGACTGCCATGGCCGGCGTGCGCTGCTGCCGGGTGCGACTGACCGACGTCGCCGTATGGCCTTGCACCACTGCCGATGGCGACTGGCGGCGTTCGCATCCAGTCTGCCACTGCTGGTAATCGGCCTTCGAGAACGACGTTCGATGCAAACATGCTGACATGTCGCGACAACAATGCGAATTCAAGAATTGGAATCGACCCGCGATGCAATCAGGAGACTATCGTGATAGGTGGTGATACACCGTCGGTTCGACCCAAGCCGCGAAAGACACACTGATCAACCTGTTTGGATCAGCACTTGATGGAGACGCGCTATAGGCTAGTACTTGCCCTTGTCGGGACGGTGTTGGCGACAACCGCCTTCGCTGCGCAGCCTCGCGACTCCAATCCTACCACGAGCCGAGATATCGATACTGTGGCAACGCCGGCCACCACGGGTTCTCAATCGGACGCCATCACGAACCTGACCGATACGATCCAAAGTTCGCTTGGCCCATACGGTGACCCTGGCGGCATACGCGAGTTTCTCGGCAAACGAGGTATAGAATACAACTTCACCTATATCGGCGAAATGCTGGCCAATCCGACAGGCGGCTTCAAGCAGGGTGCGACCTACGAGGGTCGCCTGGATATGCAGCTCGACATAAATGGCGCAATGCTGATTGGCCTCCAGGATTTCGCGGTTCACGCGCAGGGTTTCCAGATCCACGGCCGTGGCTTGAGCGGCAATAATACGCTCGACCTGTTTACGGTCAGCAACATCGAGGCCTATCCCAGCAACAAGCTCTACGAGCTTTACGGCGAACAGAAGTTCGACGGCGGCAAGCTCCTCGTGCGTTTCGGTCAACTCGGCATTGACACTGAATTCTTCATCAGTCAGACGGCAACGGTCTTCGTGTCCTCTACGTTCGGTTGGCCGGCGAGCTTCAGCAACGATCTTCCTTCGGGCGCGCAGGCCTTCCCATTGGCCGCGCCCGGCGTTCGTTTGAGGTACCAGCCTGACGACCAGCTGACGTTGCTTGCGGCCGTCTACGACGGCAACCCCGCCGGGCCGTATGCGCCCGGCATCAACAGTCCGCTAGCTCAGATCCGCGACCTGGACGGCAGCGACTTCCGCCTGTCCGATCCGCCGTTGCTGATCGGAGAAATGCAATATTCCTACAATCAAGAAAAAGACGCCAAAGGTCTGCCGGGCGTCATCAAGATCGGCTTTCTCCACGACTTCGATCGTTTCGGGGCCACCGATCAGCCTTTCAAGTCGGGAGCCACCTATCGCGGCGACAACGGCGCATACGGAGTGATCGATCAAACCTTGTACCGCAAGCCGCAAACGGACGACCAAGGCATCTCGGTCTTCGCGCGCGTTTCGGGCTCGCCGGCCGATCGCAACCTTATCGATTTATATCTCGACGGCGGCCTAGCCTTCAAAGGCTTGCTGCCGGAACGGCCCGGCGACACGCTCGGCATCGCTGGCGCCTACGGCAAGATTTCCAAAGACGTCAGAGCCTCGGACATCGCCTTGGGCGCGGCTCCCTTGGTGCGCGACTATCAGGCGCTGGTGGAAGTCACCTATCAGGCCACGATCGTGCCCGGCGTCACGTTACAGCCCGACTTCCAATACATCTTCCATCCAGGCGCAAACGGCGTCGCCGGCCCAAACGGATCGCCGCTGCGAGACGCTGCCGTCTTCGGGACCCGCTTCTCGATCCACTATTGATGATCCTCTTGGTAAAGCAGCAGAATGGTTTGGAACGGCGGAACGCGCCGGCGCTGTCTTTCACGAGGCGGTCACTCTCGTTTCGGCGCAAGCCCCAAGCTTCGGTGACGGCGCAAGACAACCAGACATGCCGGATCGGCGATCCTCGGGCGAAGCGCGCGGCCGTTCACCGACGGGGTTAGAAGACGCCATGGTTGCGCCCCGCTCCCCGCTCGTTCCACCTGGTGACGGCGACACCAAAGACTTCCTTGACTTCGGCATGCCTCTTCTCGAAGCCTTCGCGCCACCATGAAAGCCTTCCTTCTCCTCGTCCCCTGCGTCCTGGCGCTCGCCGCGCCGCTCTACAACAGGGATGAACCGCGTCTGTTCGGCTTTCCTTTCCTGTACTGGGCGGTATTCGCCCTGGTGCCGGTCTCTGCACTCTTCATCTACGTCGCATTCCGGATCGACCGCGCGAAAGGCAAGGCATGAACCCGGCCGCGGTCTCGCCGAACTGGCCGGCGACGATCGTCTTCGTCGTCATCTTCGCGCTCGTGACGGCCATCGGCTTCCTCGCCGGGCGGTGGCGCCGCGGCGACCTGTCGGACTTGCACGAATGGGGGCTTGGCGGGCGCCGCTTTGGTCCTTGGGTGTCGTGGTTCCTGATCGGCGGCGACCTCTACACCGCCTACACCGTGATCGCTGTGCCGGCGCTGGTTTACGCCAGCGGTGCCTTCGGCCTCTTTGCCGTGCCCTACACGATCCTGATCTACCCGCTGCTCTACCTGACCTTTCCCAAGCTCTGGGCGGTGACGCACAAGCGCGGCTACGTCACCGCCGCCGACTTCGTCGCCGGGCGCTACGGCGACCGCTGGCTCGGCCTCGCCATCGCGTTGACCGGCATCGTCGCCACCATGCCCTACATCGCGCTGCAGCTCGTCGGCATGGAGAAGGCGATCCAGGCGCTTGGCTTCCCCTCGAGCCACCTGCCGCTGACGATCGCCTTCGCGATCCTCGCCGTCTACACCTACTCGTCGGGGCTGCGCGCTCCGGCCATGATCGCCTTCGTCAAGGACATCATGATCTACATCTTCGTCATCGCCGCCGTGATCGTCGTGCCGATCAAGCTCGGCGGCTACGGCGCGGTGTTCGACAAGGCCTCCGCGCTGCTCGCCGCCAAAAGCGCCGTGACCCACAAGCCGGCCGGCATCCTGCTGGCGCCTTCGCAGCTCGTGCCGTTCATGACGCTCGCAGCCGGGTCGGCCCTGGCGCTCTTCATGTACCCGAGCTCGATGACCGCCATCCTCTCGGCCTCGTCGCCCGGCGCGATCCGCCGCAACGCCTTCATGTTGCCGGCCTACTCGCTGGTGCTCGGCCTCATCGCCATCATGGGCTACATGGCGCTCGCGGCCGACATCAAGGTCACCAACCCGCAGGACGCTGTGCCGCAGCTTTTCCTGAAGATGTTCCCCGGCTGGTTTGCCGGCTTTGCTTTCGCCGGCATCGCGGTGGGCGCGCTGGTGCCGGCCGCTGTGATGTCGATCGGCGCGGCCAACACCTTCACCCGCAACGTCTGGAAGCCGTTCGTCGACCCGGCCATTGCGCCGGCCAGGGAGGCATCGCTCGCCAAGTTCGTCAGCCTCGTCGTCAAGGTCGGTGCGTTGCTGGTGATCCTGCTGGTGCCGACGACCTACGCCATCGACCTGCAGCTGCTCGGCGGCGTGTGGATGGTGCAGATCTTCCCGGC
>CAXTQM010000010.1:15434-18317 GCA_964246205.1 uncultured Beijerinckiaceae bacterium
ACGCCATCGACCTGCAGCTGCTCGGCGGCGTGTGGATGGTGCAGATCTTCCCGGCGCTGGTGTTCGGCCTGTTCACCCGCTGGTTCCGCGGCCGGGCGCTGTTCGTCGGCTGGCTCGCCGGCATCGTCGTCGGCACTTGGCTGTCCTACGGCGCTGCCGCCTGGGTACCGACCCACGTCGTCTTCGGCACTGTGGCGGCCTACAACGGCCTGACCGCGCTGTTGCTCAACATCGTCGTCGCCGCCGCCTTGTCGCTGGTGCTGCCCAACAGCGCCGCCGACGAAACGGAGCCGGGCGACTACGACGATCGCCCCGAGGCGGTCGTCGGGGTGCCGGAGACGCTGGCGGCCTGACCTTCGCTTGGTGGCGCGCAATGCCGCACCTCGGATAAGGAGGCGCAGCGCCCAGCCTTGCCGAGGAGCCGTCGCCCCGTGATCTTCCCGTTTCCCGTCCTCGTCGGCGACATCGGCGGCACCAACGCGCGGTTCGCGCTCGTGTCCAAGCCCGGCGCCGATCCGGAGCAGCCGCGGCACCTCGCCACCCGCGACTACCCCAGCCTGGAGGCGGCGATCGCCGACACCATCCAGCACATGCCGGCGCGACCGCGCTCGGTGATCGCCTGCGCCGCCGGCCCGGTCGAGGGCCGCACGGTGCACATGACCAACGCGAACTGGTCGATCGACGGTGCCGCCGTCGCGCGCGCCGGCAAGCTCGAGCAGGGACTCGTCCTCAACGACTTCGAGGCCCAAGCCCTCGCCCTGCCGACGGTGCGGGCGGAATGGGTGCGCCAGATCGGCGACGTCCACAACACGCTCGGCGGCTCCCAGCTGGTGCTCGGGCCCGGCACCGGGCTCGGTGCCGCCGCCCTGATCGAGATTGGCGGCCGCCACTTCGCGCTGGCGAGCGAGGCCGGCCACGTCGACTTCGGCCCGGTCGGCGCCGAAGAGGGTGCGATCTGGCCGCACATCTCGATGGCCTCGCACGGCCGCATCTCCGCCGAGACGGTTTTCTCCGGCCCGGGGCTGCTGCGCCTGCACAAGGCCCGCTTCACCGCCCGCGGCCTGATGGCGCCGCAGTACGACGAGAAGGTGCTGGTCGAGCGCGCCATGGCTGACCGTCACGGCGAGGACGCCGAAACGGTGCGGCTGTTCTGGCGCCTCGCCGCCCGCTTCGCCGGCGACATGACCATGGCCTTCCTGGCGACCGGCGGCGTCACCTTCTCGGGCGGCGTGCTGCCGCGCCTCGTCGACCTGCTCGACCCCGTCACCTTCCGCGCCCGCTTCGAGGACAAGGCGCCCTTCGGCGACCTCCTGCGCAAGGTGCCGACCCGCATCGTCACTACCGGCGACGCCGTGCTGGCCGGCCTCGGCGCGCTGGCCTCCGATCCCGACCGTTACGCCGTCGACTGGGCCCGCCGCGCCTGGGTGTGACGAGGCCGGACGGCCGCGCCGATTGGGGGGGGACACACCCCCTCGCGAGTGCCCCTTGCCTTTTTGCGGCGCGGATGCGGCGCGCTGGCCGCTCGGATCCGCGCGTTGGTAGAATGACCGAAGAGGCGACCCAGTTCCGCACAAACCCCCTTAGTGGTGGAATCGAGCCCGACACCACCCCCACCTCTGCATCTTTGTTCGACCGGGACGACCCGCATTTCGTCCCGCCCTGCAGCCAGCGGATGGCGCGCAGACGGCGGCGATCACGCCGTCACGCTAGCGGCCCTCAACTCCCGATGGCGTCTTCGCAGGCTGCTGGCGGGCGCATTCCCTCGCCTCGGCCCTCGCCGCAAGCCTTCTGCGCGCGGCCTCTATCTTCGGCCGGTTCTCACGAAGCCGCCTCCAGCCGTCGGCCCGCGCGCGGTTATCGCCCGTCGATCCGCGGCAGCACCCATCCTTCGGCGAACGCCGCCGTGGCCCAGTCGCGCCAGGCGGGATGGGCCTGCATGGCGTCCATGTAGGCGCGGCTTGTTGCGGCGACCGGCACGGCGTAGGCGGCGAAGCGGTTGACCACGGGGGCGAACATGGCGTCGGCGGCGCAGAAGGCGCCGAACAGGAAGGGGCCGGAGCCGTCTGCACCGAAACGGGTGCGGGCGTCGGCCCAGGCGGCCTCGATGCGGGCGACGTCGGCGTCGACGGCGGCCTGCGTCGCGGGGTCGAGCGCCGCCGGGACGCCGTCGCGGCGCATGTTCATCGGCAGGGCGCGGCGCAGCGCGGCGAAGCCGGAATGCATCTCGGCGGCCAGCGAGCGGGCCAGCGCGCGCGCCGCCGGCTCGCGCGGCCAGATCGCCAGCTCGGGGTGCGCCTCGGCGAGGTGCTCGACGATGGCGAGCGAGTCCCACACCACGACGTCGCCGTCCTCCAGCACCGGCACCTTGCCGGCGGGGTTGTGGCGTGCGATCGCGGCCGCGGTGTCGGCACCGTCGAGCGGGATGACGATCTCGTCGAAGGGCAAGGCGAAGGCGCGCATCAGCAGCCACGGCCGCATCGACCAGGACGAGTAGGTCTTGTTGGCGGTGACGAGCCGGCGCGCCATCAGTCGCCGGCCGTGAGCCGATGCTCGGCGCGCGCCCGGTTCAGTTTGGCGCCCAACCCGTCGGTGAGGCTGCGGTCGGCGACGCGGGCGGGCGGTCGCGCCTCGCCGTCGATCCGGCGCTGGACCAGCACGATGTCCTCGCCGTAGGCGTAGAGGGCGGCGACCGGGGGCGCCGCCGCGGGCAGGGCCTCGGGCAGCATGAAGGCGTCGCTGTCGGCGAAGCGCGACACCAGGATCAGCGAGGCCGTCTCGCCGGTGAGCGCGCCGTCCTCGAAGGTCGCGCCGATCGCGGCGGGGGCGACGAGGTGGAAGCCCGGCTCCGCGTCGCACGCGGCGAGGAAGCGCGCGCTGTCGAAC
>CAXTQM010000011.1:0-799 GCA_964246205.1 uncultured Beijerinckiaceae bacterium
GCCGAGACGAGGAACGTGCCCGCCAGCGCGCCGGCCACCGCGCCGACCAGCCCTCGGAGCCATAAACCCAGCGCGCATGCGGCTACCATGACGATCGCGTCGGCAATGTTGAGAGCCATGTTGACGCGCGGCTGCTCGGCCAGCAGGAAGACGGGATCGGCGATGTGCATGCGGATGTTGCGGATCGCGCCAGCCGCGGCGGCGTAGGGCAGCACGGCGATCGTCGTGGCGCGGAACGGTGAGGCGATGAACAAAGCGGTGAACGGCTCGGCGACGAAGCAGAGCCCCACGGCCGCCGGCACGGTCAGCCCCATCAGCATCACCCCGGCCTGCGCGATCTGCTGATAGGCTTCGTCGCGCGAGCCGCCGTGCAGGCTCTTGACGGCGAGCGGGAACGAGGCGGCGATCACCAGCATGGCGAGGGTCGCTGCGAGGCGCTGGCCAAGGCCCCAGCCGACCGCGATCAGCCCCAGCGCGGCGGCACCGGAGCCGTGCTCGACCACCAAGCGGATGCCGTTCTGCGCCATCCAGGCGAAACCGCCGGCGACGAGCAGCGGCGCACCATAGTGCATCGCCGCCGTCAGGATGGCGCGGCTCGGCGGCAGCCCCGCGGCGGCGATGCCGAGCGTGCGCCACATCAGCGCCGCGCCGACAAGCTGCGCCGCGGCAAAGCCCCACAGCACCGCTTCGGGCGTCGCCGACACCCATGCCACCGCCGCCAGCGCCACGACGAACCCCACCACCGAGCCGGCGAACTGGCCCAGCGTGTAGATCGCGATTTGGCCCTGCGTGCGCGCCC
>CAXTQM010000011.1:809-4253 GCA_964246205.1 uncultured Beijerinckiaceae bacterium
TGGTGACGTAGGCGACGCCGGCGGCCGCCAGCCCCGCTGTCACCGGCTCGCCGAGCAGCGCGATCACCAGCAGCGTGCCGGCGACCTGGGCGAGCGCGCCGACGGCGAACACCGGCGGCTCGCTGCGCGCGAAGCTAAGGCGCTCCGCCTCGTCGAGGCCACCGAGGTAGCGCATGGTGTAATGCGTCCACCACGACAGCGAGACGAGGAACACCAGCTCCTGGCTGGCGACCAGGAAGGTGAGCAGGCCGTAGGGCGCCGGCTGCAGCCAGTGCGTCCACACCAGAGCCGCGACCACCTGGGCGATCGGCCCGACGATCTGGGCCGGAAGGTAGGCGAGGGTCTGGCGAAGCAGCATGGAGTCCGTTTCGAGCGGCGGCGCGACACGATCACAGCCGAAGGTATGGAACAAGGCCTCGAGCAACGTGAAAGCACCGCGATATCACGAGCTGTATATAATCAAGTATATGCTTGCCGTCAGGCAATGCTCAGTGTCGCTCGGCACACGGCGCAGCTCCACAAAGCAGAAAGACGAGTTCGGTACGTGTCGCATCAGCAAGTGCAGATCGAATGAGCGAAGTTCCGAGCGATCTCGTCCGCTCGCCTCGCTTCCGCCCGACAGCGGCGTCATAGCGACTTCGAGAAGCTGCGGGGCAGGGGATCGGATCGACGATGAGGTTTTGCCGACGCGCGGCGCGGGTTTGCGCCGTTCTCACGGCGCTCGCGGGGCCGGCCGAGCCGGCCTTGGCGCATCCCCACGTCTGGGTCGAGGCGAGGACGCGGGTGCTGTTCGGCAAGGACGGCAAGGTCGACGCCATCCGCAACGACTGGGTGTTCGACGAGATGTACTCGGCCTTCGCGGTGCAGGGGCTGGAGAAAGGCGGCAAGCTCGCCACTTCGGCGGACATGGCCTCGCTCGCGAAGTCCAATGTCGACGACCTCAAGGAATACGACTATTTCACCTTCGCCAAAGCCGCCGGCCACAAGGTGCGGTTCGGCGCGCCGACGGACTATTCGCTCGAGGAGCGCCCGGACAAGCGCGTCGTGCTGCATTTCACCTTGCCATTGGCCGAGCCGACCGAGACCGGACGTTTCATGAGCCTCCAGATCTACGACCCGACCTATTTCGTCGACTTCGAGCTCGCGCCGAAGGACCCGCTCGAGCTGGCCGGCGCGCCGGCCGGCTGCTCCAAGACCGTGCTCGGCGCCAACCCGCTGATCGTCGCCGACGGCCAGAAGCTCGCCAAGAGCTTCGATACAGGGCTGACGCCGTCGGACGATTTCGCGCTCAAGATGGCGAGCCGCGTCATCGTGGCTTGCCCGTGAGCCGCACCGATTTCCGCCTGTTCGCCCTGGCGGCAATCCTGGCCCTGCTCGGCTGCGGCGCGACCGAAGTGCTCGCGCAGGGCATGCACCACCCCTTCGCCGTCGGCGCCAACGAGGGCGCGGTCGGCCCTCAGAACGGGCTCGGCGCCTGGCTGATCGGCAAGGAGGGCTTCTTCTACCAGGCCCTGACCGGCGCCGTCCGCGCCACCCGCGCGGGCTTCGCCGGCGCCGCCACGCTGGTCGCGCTTTCCTTCGCCTACGGCATCTTCCACGCCGCCGGCCCGGGCCACGGCAAGGCGGTGATCACCTCCTACATGGTCTCGAACGAGGTGGCGCTGCGCCGCGGCCTCGTCATCGCGCTGTTCGCCGCGCTGTTCCAGGCCAGCGTGGCGACGGCCATCGTCGGCATCGCCGCCTTCGTGTTCGACGCCACGGCGCCGCGGATGACGGCGGCGGCGCGCGCCATCGAGTTCTTCAGCTATCTCTGCATCCTGGTGCTCGGGCTGTTCCTGTGCTGGCGCAAGGGTTGGGCGCTGCTCGCCTCGCTGTGGCCCGAGCCGGCCTTCTCCTCGATGGCCTTCGCCGGCCATACCGGCGACATCGAGGAGCTCGCCCAGGCCGCCGGTACGCGCAGCCGCTTCCTCGCCGACGACGGTAGCACGCCGCATGTCCACGGCATGGATTGCGACTGCATCCACATGCCCGACCCTCGCACGCTGGTGTCACGACGATTCGATGCGCGCGCGGCGGCGTTGGCGGTGTTCACCGCGGGGGCGCGGCCGTGCTCCGGAGCGATCCTTGTGCTGGTGTTTGCTTTGTCGCAGGGCATATTTGCCGTGGGCGTGGCCTCGGCCTACGCCATGGCGCTAGGGACGGCGGCGACGACCGGCTCGCTGGCCTGCGCCGCCGTCTACGCCAAAGGCTTGACGCAGCGCATCACCGGCACCTCCGCGCGCCGCGCCGCGGTCGTCGGTCGCGTGATCGAGCTGCTTGCCGCGATCTGCGTGTTGCTTGTGGGCGCGACCTTCTTCTTCACCGCCGTCATGCAGATGAACGCGCTGATCTGAGCAAGCGCTCCGCCTGCGACGTGGTGGAGACAGTCGGCACCGGCAAGTGCCTCGCAATGCTGGCAAACGACCCTGAAACTAGAACTGGAATAGGTCAAAGGTGGGAGGTGGCAAGCCTAGCGGCGAAGATGCCATCTAGGTCGATGAGGCGGGGCGCGTTTTAGTCGGAGCGAAACTTCGAGCCAGACGAGCGCCTTACGCCTATGAACGCCGATATCGTGCAGCTGCCCCGCCGCAAGCGCGGCAGCTTGCGCCGCTTCCTCGCGGTGGCCGGCCCCGGCATCGTCGTGATGCTGGCCGACACCGACGCCGGCTCGGTGGTCACGGCGGCGCAGAGCGGGGCGCAATGGGGCTACAAGCTCCTCGCCTTCCAGTTCGTGCTGATCCCGATCCTCTACATCGTGCAGGAGCTGACGGTGCGGCTCGGCGTTGTCACCGGCGAGGGCCATGCCGCGCTCATCCAGCGTCATTTCGGCAAGGCCTGGGCCTGGGTCTCGGTCGCGACCCTGATGGTCGCCTGCATCGGGGCGCTGCTGACCGAGTTCGCCGGCCTCGCCGGCATAGGCGACATGATCGGCGTGCCGACCCCGATCACCATGATCCTGTCCGTCGCGACGTTGGTCATCATGGCGTTCACTGGATCCTACCGCAGCGTCGAGCGCATCGCGCTCGCGATCGGGCTGTTCGAGCTGGCTTTCCTCGTCGTCGCGGTGCTGGCCCATCCCACGCTTAGCGAGCTTGCCGCCGACACGGTGCGCATCCCGCTCGGCGACCCGAAGTACCTGCTGCTGATCTCGGCCAACATCGGCGCCGTGATCATGCCTTGGATGGTGTTCTACCAGCAGTCGGCGGTGATCGAGAAGGGTCTGACCACGGCCGATCTGCCTGCCGCCCGCGCCGACACGGCGGTGGGTTCGGTCGTGACCCAGCTCATCATGGCGGCGGTGCTGATCGCCACCGCGGCGGCGCTGTCGCACGGCCCGGCCAAGTCGCTCGACACGGTGCAGCAGATCGCCGACGCGCTGACCGGCGTGCTCGGCGCCACCGCCGG
>CAXTQM010000011.1:4353-17716 GCA_964246205.1 uncultured Beijerinckiaceae bacterium
GGTGACCGTGGTGCTCGGGCTCTACTCGGGCGTCGCCGGCCTCTTCACCTGAGCCAGGTCGCCGTGGAAGGCGGCGGTTAAAGCGCCTTGATCGGGTCTCTCGACTGCGGCGGCGAGCCAGCCTCGCCGCCGGTCTCGAAGGTTCAAGCCTCCGCCGTCTCGCCCGAAAGCTCGCGCCACAGCAGGATCAGCGCGGCCATGACCGCCGGGCCGAGGAACAGTCCGAGCAGGCCGAAGGTCTCGACGCCGCCCAGGATGCCGAGCAGCACCCAGAGGAACGGCAGCTTGGTCGCGCCACCGATCAGCTTGGGCCGGACGAAATGGTCGGCGGCGAAGGTGATGGCGAAGCCGGCGACCACCACCACGACCGCCATCGCCGCCTTGCCCGCCGCGAGAAGGATCAGGGCCGCGACCACGATCGCGATGCCGGCGGCGAACGGCACCATCGCTGCCACCGCGCTGATCGCGCCCAGAAGGATCGGGTGCGGCACGCCGGTGAAGAAATAGACGACGCCCAGCAGCACGCCCTCGCCCAGGCCGACCAGCACGAGGCCGTTCACGGTGCCGTGGATCGAGGCGACCACCTGCCGCCCGATGCGCTCGCCGCGCGGGCCGAACAGCCGGTGCGAGGCCGTCAGGCACTGCCGGCTCACCGCGTCGCCCTCGCTGAACAGGAAGAACAGCGCGAGCAGCGCGAAGCCGAACAGGATGATGCGGTGCAAAGCCTCCTTGCCGAGGTCGCGGCCCTTCTCGCGATTGGTCGCGGTGTCGAGCTTCTGCGTCCATTCCTTGGCGAAGCCGGAATGCGACAGGTTCTCGGTCCACCATTTCGAAACCGGTGCCGCGACCTTGGGCGGCAGCTTGCCGACGGCGTCGGGCACGGGGATGCCGTTCTGCTCGGCCTGCTTGCCGTAGTCGACGACGACATGGGCCTCGCGGATCGCCTCGTAGCCGAGCAGGACGATGGGGATCAGCACGATGAGCAGGATGGCGAGCGAGACGATCGCCGGCAGCACCTCCTTGCGCAGCTTGGCCGGTACCTTGGCCGCGGCGCGCTGATAGAGCGGCCACAGCGCGATGGCGAGCACCAGCGCCCAGACCAGCGCGCGCATGTAGTTCTGCAGAATGTAGATGCCGAGCCCGAGCAGCGCGAGCGAGAGCACCACGCGGGCGGCGAAGTGCCATTGGCCGCGCGACCCGGCGTCGGGCGGCCCCATCGGGCCGGCGGGGCGCGGCGGTGGCTCGGGTCGATGCGGAGAGGCGCCGCCGCCGTTGCTCTCGCGCTTGGCTGCGAACCAGTCGGTCAGCTTGCTCATCGTACCCCCTCGGTCGGCGCACACGAAGCACCTTCCGAACCAATATTTTCAGACGGCGACCTTGGGCTGCGAAAGGTGTCCGTTCAAGGACCGGAACGTAGGGGCGTCTCGGTTAGCGAGGATAACAAAGAGCTGGTTTGATCGAGGCGCTACGCCGGCACCAGCGCCGTCGCCGAGCGCCCTAACACGTCAGGCATGTACTCGCCGGCATGCGCCGTGGTGAAGTCCCAGATCGCCTCGCCGACAGGCGTCGGGTTCCAGTTGGCGCGGCGCACCAGGAACCAGTGCCGGATGATCGGCAGGCCGACCACGTCGAGCACCGCGACGCGGCCGGAGTCGACCTCCGCCTCGATCGTGTGCGCCGAGATCAGCGACAGGCCGAGCCCGGCCATGACCGCCTGCTTGATCGTCTCGTTGGACCCGATCTCGAATTTTATGCGCGGCCTTCCCGTAGGCACGTCGCCGAAGAAATAGTCGAACACGCCGCGCGTGCCCGAGCCCTCCTCGCGCAGGATGAAGGTCTCCTTGGCGAGGTCGGGCTTGGTGAGAGCCTTGCGGCCGACCATCGGATGGTCGAGCGGCGCGATCACCACCTGAGGATGCTCGCCGATCTCCTGGCTGATGACCGGAAAATCGACCGGCGGCTGCCCCATCAGCGCGATGTCGATGGCATAGTCGCGCAGCTGCTTCACCGTCTCCTGGCGGTTGCCGATGGAGAGCGAGATGTCGATCTTCGGGTTGATCTTGGAGAAGCCGGCGATCAGCCGCGGCGCGAAATACTTGGCGGTGGAGACCACGCCCACCGAGACGTGCCCGGCGTGCTTGCCCTTGAGCGCGCCCAGCGTGTTGCCGAGCTCGACCAGCAGCAGGTCCATCCGGATGGTGGTGTTGACCACCTCCTGGCCGGCGTCGGTCAGGCGCAGCCGTCCCGCCGCGCGGTCGAAGAAGGCGAGGCCGACGTCGCTCTCCAGCAGCTTGATGCGGGCGGTCAGCGCGGCCGGCGTCACCTTGAGGATGTCCGCCGCGGTGGCGATGGTGCCGCTCTGAGCCACGGCGCGGACGGTCTGGAGTTGCTTCAATGTGAGGCGGCGCATGACCCGTCTTAAAAAACTTTGAGCCCAGCCTCAATGCTCTTCATTTCCCCTGAGCTTTGCGCCATGGGAAGGGGTCGAGAAGGCGGGACAAGGGCATGCTGGATCTGAAGGCTATGGCGTCGGCGGACGGGCTCGGCGGCTTCCTCGACGCCGCCGTCACGGCCGATCCGAAGCTGGCGCCGGTGGCGGAGGTCGTCCGTGCCGTTGCCCGGGCCTCGATCGAGACGGCGGCGCAGATCGCCCTCGGGCCGCTCGCCGAGTCGCTGCCGCAGGGCGGCCACCAGAACGCCGGCGGCGACGTGCAGAAGGCGCTCGACCTGCTGACCGACCGCCTCTTCACGGAGGCGCTCCAGGGCGCGCCCGTCGCCGTGCTGGTATCGGAAGAGCTCGAAGAAGCCACGGTGCTGAACGACGGCGCCCCGCTCGTGGTGGCGATCGACCCGCTCGACGGCTCGTCCAACATCGAGACCAACGTCTCGGTCGGCACGATCTTCTCGATCCTGCCGGCGATCCCAGGCGCCACCGATCCTGCCGCGCATTTCAGGCAGCCCGGCGCCAACCAGCTCGGCGCCGGCTTCGTGGTCTACGGGCCGCAGACGCTGATCGTGCTGTCGATCGGCGGCCCGACCGCCTGCTTCATCCTCGATCCGCGCGCCGGCCATTTTGCGGTCCTGAACCCGGCCATGGCGATCAAGCCGGACAGCCACGAATACGCGATCAATACCTCGAACTACCGGCACTGGGACCCGGCCATCCGCGCCTTCATCGACGACGCCCATCTCGGTGAGGACGGCCGGCTCTCGCGCAACCACAACATGCGCTGGATTGCCTCGATGGTCGCGGACGCCTACCGCATCTTCACGCGCGGCGGCGTGTTCCTGTACCCGGGCGACAGCCGCAAGGGCTACAGCCTGGGCCGCCTTAGGCTGCTCTACGAGGTCAGCCCGATCGCCTTCGTCGTCGAGCACGCCGGCGGCAAGGCGACCGACGGCTCGCGCCGCATCCTCGACATCGTCGCCGACGACGTTCACCAGCGCTCGCCCCTGGTGTTCGGCTCGGCGCAGGTCGTCGACACGATCGCCGAGTACCACACCGATCCCAAGCTCGTGCAGAATCGCTCGCCGTTGTTCGGCGCGCGCGGGCTGATGATGGGGTGAGCACGATGCTTGTCATTCCGGTGCGGCGCTGCCGAACCCGGAACCGGTGTGCCTCCGCATTCCAGGCATCGTCGAGGAACATCGGTTCCGGGTTCTCGCTTTGCGAGCCCCGAGTTGACGTCGGCGGGAGCGCGAGATGAGCGCCCGCCATCCGATCATCTCCGTCACAGGCTCGTCGGGCTCGGGCACGACCTCCGTGCGCGACACGTTCGAGCAGATCTTCCGCCGCGAGCAGGTCAAGGCGCTCTACATCGAGGGCGACGCTTTCCATCGCTATGACCGCGTCGAGATGCGCGACGAGATGAAGGCGCGGGCCGATCAGGGCAACCACGGCTTCAGCCATTTCGGGCCAGAGGCCAACCTTCTCGACAAGCTATGCGACGTTTTCCAGGCCTATGCCGAGCGCGGCGAGGTGACGACGCGCCACTACGTCCACGACATCGTCGAGGCCGAGCAGTACCGCGTCGCGCCGGGCAATTTCACGGAGTGGGAGACCCACTCCGAAGCGTCCGACCTGCTGCTCTACGAGGGGCTGCACGGCGCCGTGGTCACGCCGTCGGTCAATACCGCCAGGCACGCCGATCTCAAGGTCGGCGTCGTACCTGTGATCAACCTCGAGTGGATCCAGAAAATCCATCGCGACCGTGCCATCCGCGGCTATTCCACCGAAGCGGTCATCGACGTGATCCTCGGCCGCATGCCGGACTACGCCCGCTACATCTGCCCGCAGTTCACCGAGACCGACATCAACTTTCAGCGCGTGCCGACCGTCGATACGTCGAACCCATTTGCCGCGCGCTGGGTGCCGACCGCGGACGAGAGCATGGTCATCATCCGCTTCGCCAACCCGCACGGGATCGATTTCCGCTACCTGCTCAACATGGTCCACGACAGCTTCATGAGCCGCGCGAATTCGATCGTGATCCCCGGTGCCAAGCTCGACCTCGCCATGCAGCTCATCCTCACGCCGTTCATCATGAAGCTGGTCGAGCGCCGTCGGAGACTGGTGCCGTGAGGGACGCGCGATGAAGCTCGAGGCGCTGATCTTCGACGTCGACGGCACGCTCGCCGAGACCGAGGAGCTGCATCGCCAGTCGTTCAACCAGACTTTCCAGCAGTTCAAGCTCGACTGGCACTGGGAGCCGGATCTCTATACCGAGCTGCTGCAGACGACCGGCGGCAAGGAGCGGATGATCCGCTACGTCGAGCACTACCGGCCCCAGGAAAGCCACGTGCTCGAGCAACTGCCGGCGCTGCACCGCACCAAGACGCGCTCCTACCTCGACCTGCTCGGCAAGGGCGCGCTGAAGCTGCGACCCGGCGTCGAGCGGCTGATCGACGAGGCGCAGGAGCGCGGCGTCAAGCTCGCCATCGCCACAACCTCGACCCCGCTGAACGTCAAGGCGCTGCTGCGCTCGACGCTGGGCGAGGATTCGCCGAACTGGTTCGCCATCGCCGCCGGCGACGTGGTCGAGCGCAAGAAGCCAGATCCGGCGGTCTACTTCGAGGCGCTGGAAGCGCTCGGCGTCGGCCCGGCGCACGCGATCGCCTTCGAGGATTCCGCCAACGGCCTGCGCGCCGCGCGCCGCGCCGGGATCACCGTGGTGGCCACGCCGAGCCTCTATCTCACGTCAGAGGATTTCTCCGGCGCCGCCGCCGTGGTCTCCAACCTCGGCGAGCCGGGCCGCCCCTTCGAGCATCGCGCCGGCGCCGCCTTCCCCCAGCCTTGGGTGACGATCGACGGGCTCCAGGCGCTGCTCGACTGCAACCTCGAGGATTGATCCTCTTCAGGACGAGAGGTCCGCCTGGTTCAGGAAGCTGTTAACCTCGATTGTGAAGCCGGGCGCCTGGAAATAAAAGGTGTAGCGCCCGAATTCCTCGCGCGGCGCCTCTGGATCGAACCCGTCGGCGGTCAGGCGCTCGTGCAGCGCCGTCACCGTCTCGACCTTGTCCTGCATGAAGCCGACGTGGAAGATCTTCGGATAGATCGCATCTTTGACGCGGAACAGCGAGATCAGCGCATCGGTGTCGTCGAGCAGGAAAGCCATCTTGTCGTTGGCCGGGAAATCCTTCACCGGGCGTAGGCCGAAGTAGGTCTCGAGCAGGCCGACGGTGGCGGGCACGTCTGTGACGCCGAGGTTGACGTGGTTCAAATGCATGGCGCTTGTCCTCGGCTCGCCGCATGGTGCGGTCGACACGATATCTGACATTTCGGCGACCTCGGCGCCATGCGATGTGCCGACACGAAGCTGCCGGTTTCCGCCTTTACGGCGTCACTGAACCCTCTCGCCTCCTGGATTCGTAAGCCGATATGACCGGCATCGTCCGTCTCGCTCTCGTTCGCCCCTACACCTTCGTGGTGATGGCGATCCTGATCCTGATCTTCGGCGTGCTGTCGATCCTGCGCACGCCCACCGACATCTTCCCCGAGATCGGCATACCGGTCATCTCGGTGGTCTGGTCTTACACTGGGCTGCCGCCGGCGGATATGTCGGGACGCATCGTCTCGGTCTACGAGCGCGTGCTGACCACCACCGTCAACGACATCGAGCACATCGAGTCGCAATCGGTGCCGGGCTACGGCATCGTCAAGATCTACTTCCAGCCCTCGGTCAACATCGCCGCGGCGCAGAGCCAGGTCGTCTCGATCTCGCAGACCATCCTGAAGCAGCTGCCGGCCGGCATCACCCCGCCGCAGATGATCGTCTACAACGCCTCCAGCGTGCCGATCATCCAGCTCGCCATGTCGAGCGCCACGCTGTCGGAAACGGCGCTGCAGGATCTAGCCGTGAACTTCGTGCGCCCGGCGCTCGCCACGATCCCCGGTGCGCAGCTGCCCTACCCCTACGGCGGCAAGGTCAAGCAGGTGCAGATCGACCTCGACCAGAGCGCGCTGCGCGCCCACGGCATCTCCGCCTCGGATGTTGGTGCCGCGCTCGCCAAGCAGAACCTGATCACTCCCGTCGGCACGCAGAAGATCGGCGCCTACGAGTGGACGATCGACCTCAACGACTCGCCCAAGGTGCTGGCCGACTTCAACAACCTGCCGGTCAAGGTGGTCGACGGAGCCGTGGTGTTCATGCGCGACCTGGCGCACGTCCACAACGGCTCGCCGCCGCAGACCAACCTGGTGCAGCTCGACGGGCACAAGGGCGTGCTGATGTCGATCCTGAAGAACGGGGCGAACTCGACGCTGAACATCATCGCCGACGTCAAGGCGCGGCTGCCTGCGATCCGCGACACGCTGCCGCCCGGCGTCGACCTGAAATACGTCGCCGACCAGTCCGGCTTCGTGCGCTCCTCCATCACCTCCGTGGTGCGCGAGGGCGTCATCGCCGCGGCGCTGACCGCCGCCATGATCCTGCTGTTCCTCGGCTCATGGCGCTCGACGCTGATCATCACCGTATCGATTCCGCTGGCGATCCTGGTCTCTATCTCGATGCTCTCCGTGCTCGGTCAGACGATCAACGTCATGACGCTCGGCGGCCTCGCGCTCGCCGTTGGCATCCTCGTCGACGACGCCACCGTCACGATCGAGAACATCAACCGGCACATGGAGGAGTTCGGCGAGGACATCCTCACCGCCATCACGCTCGGCGCCAAGGAGATCATGCCGCCGGCGACGATCGCGCTGTTCTGCATCTGCATCGCCTTCGTGCCGCTGCTCGCCTTGGGCGGCGTCGCCGGCTTCCTGTTCCGCCCGCTGGCGGAGGCGGTGGTGTTCGCCATGATCGCATCCTACGTCCTGACCTACACGCTGGTGCCGACCATGGCCCACGCGCTTCTGCGCCATCAGGGCCACCATGGCACCGACGACGGCCATGCCAAGCCGCCGGGCGTCTTCAAGCGTTTTCAGCTCGGCTTCGAGCGTCGCTTCGAGGCGCTGCGGCAAGGCTACGTCGGCCTCCTCGGCCGGGCGCTCGAGCGGCCCAAGCCGTTCGCCGCCGTCTTCCTCGGCGTGGCGCTGCTGTCGCTCGGGCTGGTGCCGTTCCTGGGTCGAGACTTCTTCCCGGCGGTCGAGTCGGACTCGATGCGCATCCACCTGCGCGCGCCGACCGGCACCCGTGTCGAGGACACCAGCCGCATCACCGCCGAAGTCGAACGCGAGGTGCGCCGGCTGCTGCCGCCCGGCCGCGTCGCCAGCATCGTCAACAACATCGGCCTGCCGGGCAGCGGCATCAACATCACCTACGGCAACACCGGCACGATCGGCGTCTTCGACGACGACATGCTGGTCTCGCTGAACGAGGGCGGCGAAAGCCCGGACGACATCGTGAAGATGTTGCGCGAGCGGCTGCCGGCCGACTTCCCTGGCACTACCTTCTCGTTTCTGCCGGCCGACATGGTCAGTCAAATCCTTAACTTCGGCTCGCCGGCGCCGCTCGATATCCAGGTCATCGGCGCCAACACCGCCGCCAACCGCGAGTGGGCCGACGCGCTGCTGACCAAGATGCGCCACGTGCCCGGCATCGCCGACCCGCGCATCCAGGAGCGCTTCGGCAACCCGGCGCTGAAGGTCGACTTCAACCGCGAACTCGCCGGCCTCGTCGGCCTTACCGAGTCGGACGCCGCCGCGAGCCTCCAGGCGACGCTGTCGGGCTCGACGCAGACGGCGCCGACCTACTGGCTGGATCCCAAGAGCGGCGTTTCCTATCCCGTCTCGGTACAGACGCCGCAATACGCCATCGACACGATGGGCGATCTCAAGACGATGCCGCTAACGGCGGCGCGCTCGACCCAGCTGCTCGGCGCCATGGCCGGGTTCTCGGCGGAATCGCTGCCGGCGCTGGTGTCGCACTACGACGTCAAGAACACGATCAACATCTACGCCACGACGCAGGATCGCGACCTCGGCGGCGTCATCGGTGACGTCGACCAGCTCATCGCCGCGGCCAAGCCGAGCCTCGCCAAGGGCTCGACCGTGGAACTCCGCGGCCAAGCCGTCACCATGAGCAACGCCTACGACCAGCTCGTCATCGGCCTCGCCTTCTCGATCGTGCTGATCTACCTGCTCATCGTCGTCAATTTCCAGTCCTGGCTTGACCCGTTCGTCATTGTCATGGCGCTGCCCGCGGCGCTTGCCGGCATTGTCTGGATGCTGTTCCTGACGCACACCCGGCTGTCGGTGCCGGCATTGACCGGCGCGATCATGTGCATGGGCGTGGCCACCGCCAACTCGATCCTGGTCATCGCCTTCGCCCGCGAGCAGCTCGCCGCGGGCAAAGACGCGCTGACCGCGGCGCTGGCGGCGGGCGCGGCGCGCCTGCGGCCGGTGATGATGACCGCGCTGGCGATGATCATCGGCATGGCGCCGATGGCGATCGAGCCCGGCCAGAACTCGCCGCTTGGCCGCGCCGTGATCGGCGGTCTCATGTTCGCCACCGTCGCCACGCTGATCTTCGTGCCGGTGGTTTTCAGCATTGTTCATGGTGGACGTGGTAGTCTGACGCGTCGGGCGCATGGGTCCGTGGCGCTTCTCGCGCACTAGAGGGGTCTCGAGACGTGTCTGAAGTCAGCCGCAGGGCGCCGAAGCGGCGCGGTGGGCTCGTTGCCTTCGTCGCCATCGCCGTGCTCGCCGTCGCGCTCGTGGCCGTCGGCATCGGCGATCGCGCCAAGAGCATGCAGGAGGCCGGCCACTGGTCCGACGCCCAGGCCCTGCAGGCCGTGCGCCTGGTCACGCCCGAGCCCGGCCCGACGACCGACGACCTGGAGCTGCCCGGCACCGTTCGTGCCTTCACCGCCGGCGCGCTCTACGCGCGGGCCAGCGGCTACGTCATCGCCTGGCACAAGGACATCGGCGCCCGCGTCAAGAAGGGCGACGTGCTCGCCGACATCTCCGCGCCCGACCTCGACCAGCAGCTCGCCCAGGGCAAGGCGCAGCTGATCCAGCTGCAGGCTGCCGTCGACCAGGCGCAGGCCAATTCCGATCTCGGCAAGGCCGTCAACCTGCGCACCACGCAGCTCGTCAAGCAGGGCTGGTCGAGCGAGCTCAAGGGCGACACCGACCGCTACGGCGCCGCCTCCACTCTCGCCGCCGTGGCTGTGGCCAAGGCCAACCTTGCCGCGCAGCAGGCCGCCGTGCAGCGGCTGGAGGAGCTGGCCTCGTTCGAGAAGATCACCGCGCCGTTCGACGGCGTCGTCACCCAACGCAACGTCGACGTCGGCGATCTCGTCACCGCCAACGGCACGGCGGGCAAGCCGCTGTTCCAGGTCTCCGACATCCGGCGCGTGCGCATCTACGTCGACGTGTCCCAGGCCTTCCTCGGCGGCATGAAGGCCGGAGTAAAAGCGACGCTGACCTTGCCCGGCAAGACCGGCACCTTCGAGGCGGCGATCTCCTCCACCGCCAACGCGCTCGGCGAGAGTTCGCGCACCGCGCTGGTCGAGCTGCAGGCCGACAATGCCGACGATAAGCTGTGGCCAGGCGCCTTCGCCGAGGTGGCGTTCCACATTCCGGCGCAGCCCGGCACGCTGGTGGTCCCGGCCACCGCGCTGGTGTTCGGCCGCTCCGGCATGGAGGTCGCCGCCGTCGACAAGGACCGCGTGGTGACGCTGCGCCCGGTGACCGTCGGCCGCAACCTCGGCACGGCCGTCGAGATCGTGAAGGGCATCGCTCCGACGGACGAGCTGATCGACAACCCGCTCGAGACCACCGTTTCGGGCGAGAAGGTCAGGATCGCCGGAAAGGTCAACAGCTGATAATTCCATCCTCGGTCGACAGATTAGCGATCACTTCACGATAAGCTGCGCCTGTACGCATCGGGTCGTCGCGCTCGGCTAGACTGCCGGACCGACCGTGCGAGTGGACCGGCCATGAGTGATCATCTGCGGATCGTCGTCGCGATCGCGACCACCGGGCGGGCCACCGTGCTGTTCGAGACGCTCCGCGACCTCCGCGATCAGGATCGCGCCGCCGACGCGATCGTGATCTGCCCTGCCGATCCCGCCGACGTCGATCGCGACGCGGTGGCGATCCTGAGCATGCCCGTTAAATACGTGGTGGGATCGCGCGGCGCCTCGGCGCAGCGCAACGCCATCCTGCGCGAGGTGCCCGACGCCGACATCGTCATGGTGCTCGACGACGATTTCGCGATGGCGCGTGACTACCTCGCGGAAGTGGAGCGGCTGTTTTCCGCCCATCCCGACGTCGTGATCGCCACCGGGACTCTGCTCGCCGACGACGTCTACGGGCCCGGCCTTTCGCTCGAGCAGACCGCCGCGCTGCTGGCCGCGAGCCGGGCGCCCACCGTCGAGGCGACGAGCGAGGTGTTCAACGGCTACGGCTGCAACATGGCGGTGCGCTGGTCGCGTGTCGCGCGGGAAGGCATCGCCTTCGACGAGCGGCTGCCGCTCTACAGCTGGGCCGAGGACGTCGACTTTTCGCGGCAGGCCGCCCGGTTCGGCCGCATCGTCAAGAGCAACAGGCTGCGCGGCGTGCATCGCGCGGTGAAGAACGGGCGCACCAAGGGCACGCGTTTCGGCTATTCGCAGGTCGCCAACCAGCTCTACCTCGCCCGCAAGGGCACGATCACCGGCAAGCTCGCGCTGCATTACGGCGCCCGCAACGTGCTCGCCAACCTGCGTCGCGTGTTCCGGCCCGAGCCCTTCGTCGACCGCCGCGGCCGGCTGCTCGGCAACTGGCTGGGCTTGGTCGACATCGTGCGCGGCCGGTCGCGCCCCGAGCGCATCCTCGACCTTTAGGTCGGGCGCGGTCACGCCACGGTAGCGAGCGTCTCCAGCGTAGTCAGGACCTGGCGACCGCCGGCCTGCAGCGAGGCGGCGAGTCGCCTGAACTCGCCGTCTTTGTGCGGCGCCTCTGCCTGGCGGCAGATGGTGGCGAAACCGTCGAAGCCGAGCATGCTCGCTGCCCCGACCACGGCGTGGGCGTGAGCCGCGAGCGTCTTGGCGTCCGGGGCGAGGTCGCCGCCGAATCGAGCCTGCAACTCGCGTGCGAACGCCGCGAGCAGGCGTTGGGTCCCGGCGCTCCCGATCGGGCCGGCGAGCTGATCGAAGGTGGGGCGGTCGAGATGCCCGACATCGTGGTCCGGCGCGCCGTCGCACGCCGGCGCGACCGCCCAGCGCTCGATCACGGCGATGAGATCCTCGCGCTTAAACGGCTTTCCGACGTGGGCCTGCATGCCGGCCTCGCGGCACAAGGCGACCTGATGCGGCAGCACGTTGGCCGACATGGCGACGATCGGCACGGCGGCGGCGGGATGGTCGAGTGTGCGGATCAGGCGGGTCGCCGTCAGCCCGTCGATGACCGGCATCTGCACGTCCATCAGCACGAGGTCGAAGCTGGTCTTCTGCACCGCGGTGACGGCTTCGGCCCCGCCGGAGGCGACCTGGACCTGATAGCCGGCCCGTTCGAGGATGGCGCGGGCCAGCTCCTGGTTGACGACGACATCCTCGACGACGAGCAGGCGGCGCCTCGCCGAGGGCTGCGGCTGGATCGAGCTCGCGGTCGGCGTCATCCCGCTGGCGCGCGGCAGTGCCACCTCGAACCAGAACACCGAACCGCGACCGACTTCGCTGTCGCAGCCGATGGCGCCGCCCATCAGCTCGACGAGGCGCTTGGAGATGGCGAGCCCGAGGCCGGTGCCGCCGTGCTCGCGCTGGATCGATCCGTCGACCTGGCTGAAGCGTTCGAACAGCAGGGGACGCTTCGACTCGGCTATGCCAACCCCGGTGTCCTCGACCGCGAAGCGCAGCCGCGCGCCGTCCTCGACCGCCCCGAGCTGGCGGATGCTCAGCGTCACCGCTCCCGACCGGGTGAACTTGACGGCGTTGTTGAGCAGGTTGAGCAGCACCTGGCGCAGCCGGTCGCCGTCGCCGACGACGATCGCCGGCAGGTCGCCGATCAGCTGGATGCGCAGCGCGAGCTTCTTGCGCTCGGCGATGCCGCGAACGATCTCCGCCGCCTCGTCGGCGAGCTTGGCCAGCGCGAACGGCACCGGCATCAGCTCGACGCGGCCCGCCTCCACCTTGGCGAAATCGAGGATGTCGTTGACGATCGTCAGCAGCGCGGCGCCGGCGGAACGGATGCGCTCGCCGGCATGGCGCACCGCGGCGAGATCCTGATCCTCGAGCAGCAGGTCGGTGTAGCCCAGGATGCCGCTGAGCGGGGTTCGAATCTCGTGGCTCATCGCGGCGAGGAAATCGGTCTTGGCGCGGTTCGCGGATTCGGCGATCTCGCGCGCCGCCTCGGCCTCGCGCGTGCGTTCCGCGACCTGCTCCGCCAGCGTGGCGGCGAGCTTGCGAAGGGCACGCTCGGCGGCGTCGCGCGCGGTGTCGTCGCGCAGCGTCAACACGGCGCCGATCTGCCGCCCGCCTTGGCCGAGCAGCGGACGGGCGCTGCCGATGGCCAGCACGGCGGTGCCGTCGGGGCGCAGGATGCGCCAGCGCTCGTCGCGCACGATCTGGCCGCGCACCGCTCGGGCGAGCGGCAGGTCGAGCGGCGGGTAGGGCCGTCCGTCCTCGGTGAACAGGTGATAGGTGTCGCTATAGGCGTCCGGCTCCACGTCGAGGCGCGACACGCCGTGGATCGTCTCGGCGGCCGGGTTGACGAAGGTGATGCGCCCGCCCGCGTCCGCCACGATGACGCCCTCGACAAGCTGGGCGAGTATGGCGGCGTGCGCCAGGCGCTCGGCGTCGTCGCTCGACGTCATCGTCATTGGGGTCTCCAGGCGCGCGTCGGCGCCCCTGATGCATACGGGACCGCGCTTAACGCGAGGTAAGAGGACGGGTGAAGGATGGGCGAGCAGTCGCCCGTCGTGCGCAAACACGGCGATGTCGC
>CAXTQM010000012.1:0-17326 GCA_964246205.1 uncultured Beijerinckiaceae bacterium
GATCCGAAGGGCCCCAAGCCGATGCCGCCGGCGCCGACTTGGCATCGTCCGCTGGACGGCTGCCGGTGGCCTCGGCCTTGGCGGGCTCCTTGGCCGGCTTGCTCTCCTTGGCGTCGGCCGCGCCGTTGCTGGCGGCGGCGCCGCCCTCGCTGATCTGCCCCAGAAGCGCTCCGGGCTCGACGGTTTCGCCATCCTTCGCGGTGATCTCGGCGAGCACGCCAGCCGCCGGCGCGTTGACCTCCAGCGTCACCTTGTCCGTTTCGAGCTCTAGGATCGGCTCGTCGGCCTTCACGGCATCGCCGGCCTTCTTGAACCACTTGCCGATCGTGGCTTCGCTGACGCTCTCGCCCAGGGTCGGTACGCGGATCTCGGTTGCCATGTCAGTCCCCCGCCGCCTCGGCGGCCCGTCATCAAGTCGGCATCAGCGCCGGCTCACCCAAACGCCTCGTCCGTAAAAGCCTTCATCTGCGCCAGGTGCTTCGAGGCCAGGCCTGTTGCGGTGGCGGCGGCGGCCGGGCGGCCGATGTAGCGCGGCCGGGACTGGCCGTAATCCACCTGCATCAGCACCCATTCGAGGTAGGGGTCGATGAACGTCCAGGCGCCCATGTTCTTGGGCTCTTCCTGGACCCAGGCGATCTGCGCTTGGCCGAAACGCGACAGCTCGTTGACCAGCGCCTTCAGCGGCATCGGGTAGAGCTGCTCGACGCGCAGCAGGTAGACGTCGTCGATCTCGCGCTTCTCGCGCTCCTCGAAGAGGTCGTAATAGACCTTGCCCGAGCACAGCAGCACGCGGCGGATCTTGGCGTCGTCGACCAGCTTGACCTTGTGCTCGCCGTCCTTTTCCGCACCGTCGCGCAGGATGCGGTGGAAGCTCGTGCCAGCCGCCATGTCGTCGAGGCTGGACACGGCGCGCTTGTGGCGCAGCAGGCTCTTCGGCGTCATCAGGATCAGCGGCTTGCGGGTGTCGCGCTTCAGCTGCCGGCGCAGGACGTGGAAATAGTTTGCCGGCGTGGTGCAGTTGGCGACCTGCATGTTGTCCTCGGCGCACAGCTGCAGGTAGCGCTCGAGCCGCGCCGAGGAATGCTCCGGCCCCTGGCCCTCGTAGCCGTGCGGCAGCAGGCAGACGAGACCCGAGAGCCGCAGCCACTTCTTCTCGGCGCAGGAGATGAACTGGTCGAACACCACCTGGGCGCCGTTGGCGAAGTCGCCGAACTGCGCCTCCCACAGCACCAGCGCGTTGGGTTCGGCGACGGAATAGCCGTACTCGAAGCCGAGCACCGCCTCTTCCGACAGCATCGAGTTGATGACCTCGAAGCGCGCCTGCTCGTCGCGGATGTGGTTCAGCGGAATGAAGCGGGCCTCGGTCTCCTGATCGATCAGCACGGAATGGCGCTGCGAGAAGGTGCCGCGCTCGCTGTCCTGGCCAGACAGGCGGATGCGGCTGCCCTCGTCCAGCAGGCTGGCGAAAGCGAGAGCCTCGCCCATCGCCCAGTCGATGGCCTGCCCGGTGTCGACGGCCTTGCGGCGGTTGTCGAGCAGGCGCCCGATGGTCTTGTGCAGATGAAAGGTCTTGGGCACCTCGGTGAGGCGGTGCCCCAGCTCGACGAGACGCGAACGTTCCACGCCGGTCTGGCCGCGCCCCGTGTCCTCTGTTCCGGTGGCGGCGCGCAGGCCGGACCAGCGGCCGTCGAGCCAGTCCGCCTTGTTGGGCTTGTAGTGCTGGCCAGCCTCGAACTCGGTCTCGAGCTTGGCGCGCCAAACGGCCTTGTCGGCCTCGACGCGCTCGGCGGTCATCACGCCTTCGGCCACGAGCTTGTCGGCGTAGAGATCAAGCACGGTGCGGTGCTTGCGGATCTTCTTGTACATCAGCGGCTGGGTGAACGAGGGCTCGTCGCCCTCGTTGTGGCCGAAGCGCCGGTAGCAGAACATGTCGATCACGACCGGCTTGTGGAACTTCTGCCGGAACTCGACCGCGATCTTGGCGGCGTAGGTCACGGCTTCCGGATCGTCGCCATTCACGTGGAGGATCGGCGCCTCGATCATCTTGGCGACGTCCGACGGGTAGGGCGAGGAGCGCGAGTAGCGCGGATAGGTCGTGAAGCCGATCTGGTTGTTGATGATGAAGTGGATCGAGCCGCCGGTGTTGTGGCCTTTGAGCCCCGACAGGCCGAAACATTCGGCGATCACGCCCTGGCCGGCGAAGGCGGCGTCGCCGTGCAGCAGCAGCGGCAGCACCTTGGCGCGCTCGACGAGGTCGTCCTTCTGGTCCTGCTTCGCTCGCACCTTACCCAGCACTACGGGATCGACGATCTCAAGGTGCGACGGGTTGGCGGCAAGAGACAGGTGCACATTCTTCTGGTCGAACGAGCGGTCCGACGAGAAACCGAGGTGGTACTTGACGTCGCCCGAGCCTTCCGTCTCCGCTGGCGAGTAGGAGCCGCCCTTGAACTCGTGAAACACCGCGCGGTGAGGCTTGTGCATGACCTGGGTCAGCACGTTGAGCCGGCCGCGATGGGCCATGCCAAGTTCGATGTCCTCGACGCCCAGCGCGCCGCCGCGCTTGATGATCTGCTCGAGCGCCGGCACCATGCTCTCGCCGCCGTCGAGGCCGAAGCGCTTGGTGCCGGTGTATTTGATGTCGAGAAACTTCTCGAAGCCCTCGGCCTCGATCAGCTTGTTGAGGATGGCGCGCTTGCCTTCGGGGGTGAAGGTGATCGCCTTGTCCGGACCCTCGACGCGCGCCTGCATCCAGCCCTTCTCGGCCGGGTCGGACATGTGGATGAACTCGTAGCCGATCGTGTCGCAATAGGTGCGGCGCAGCAGCGGCATGATCTCGCGGATCGTGCCCCATCTCAGGCCGAGCACGCCGTCGAGGAAGATGCGGCGGTCCCAGTCGGCCTCGGTGAAGCCGTAGGAAGAGGGGTGCAGCTCCTCTTGGTCCTTGGGTGGCGCGAGACCCAAGGGATCGAGCTTGGCGTGGAGGTGGCCGCGAGTGCGATAGGCGCGGATCATCATCAGCATGCGCACGGAGTCGCGGGTGGCCTGCGCGGCGACCTCGGGCGAGTCCGCGTCGGCTCCCGCTGCCGGCACCGTGCCCTTGACGGCCTCGGCGACGATCTTGGCGGACATCGCCTTCTCGACCGAAGGCCAGTTGCCGTCGAGCGCCGACACCAACTCGCCGTTCGCGACGATCGGCCAGGACGCCTTCTTCCAGGCCGGCCCGCTGGCGCTCTGCTCGACCGACTGTGGGTCGTCGTTCAGCTCGGCGAAGAAGTCCTGCCAGTCCACATCGACGGAGCCGGGGTTCTCGCGATAGCGCTCGTGCAGCTGCTCGATGTAGGCGGCGTTGGCACCGTCGAGGAAGGCGGTGGCGGCGAAGCGCGCGTTGCCCGTGGAGCGCTGGGGCGCTGCACCGCCGCCGCTGCCGCCGTTGCTGAAGCCGACGTCGTCCTGACGTGCCATTTCAAGTCACCTCCCGCCGCGCCGATCTCCATCCGGCGGGGCGCTGCATGTGCCGTGCGAACACGGCGGAAAAGGGTCACCGGCGGGCGATCCATGTTCAGTAGTTCGGATCGCGATGGGTCACGTAGAGCGCCCAGATCGTCGCCGGGATCCAGCCGATCACGGTCAGATGCAGGATGATGAGCAGGATGCCCTGTCCGATGTGCCCGCGCAGGAACATGGCGAGCCAGGGGGCGAGGAAGCAGATGATGATGTTCAGCATGGCGTTCTCCCAACCGAGTAACGGGCGTCCTCAGCCCTTCAGCACGTCGACCAGCGTCTTGCCCAGCCGCGCCGGCGACGGCGACACGCGGATGCCCGCCGCCTCCATCGCGGCGATCTTCGATTCGGCGCCGCCCTTGCCGCCAGCGATGATCGCGCCGGCATGCCCCATGCGGCGGCCCGGAGGCGCGGTGCGTCCGGCGATGAACCCCACCGTCGGCTGCTGGCGGCCGCGACTGGCCTCGTCGGCAAGGAACTGCGCCGCGTCCTCCGCGGCCGCGCCTCCGATCTCCCCGATCATGATGATCGCCGTGGTCGCCGGATCGGCCAGGAACAGCTCGAGCACTTCGATGAACTCGGTGCCCTTGACCGGGTCGCCGCCTATGCCGACGGCGGTGGTCTGGCCGAGCCCCTCGCGCGTCGTCTGGAACACCGCTTCATATGTAAGCGTCCCGGAGCGCGAGACGACCCCCACCGAACCTTCGGTGAAGATGTTGCCCGGCATGATGCCGATCTTGCAGGCGCCGGCGGTCATCACGCCGGGGCAGTTCGGCCCGATCAGCCGCGACTTGGTACCCGACAGCGCGCGCTTGACCTTGACCATGTCGGCCACCGGGATGCCCTCCGTGATGCACACGATCAGCCCGACCTCGGCGTCGATGGCCTCGCAGATGGCATCGGCGGCGCCCGGCGGCGGCACGTAGATCACGGAGGCGTCGGCGTCGGTCTCGCGCACCGCCTCGGCCACGGTGTCGAACACCGGCAGTCCCAGGTGAAAGCCGCCGCCCTTGCCCGGCGACACGCCGCCGACCATCGCCGTGCCATAGGCGATCGCCTGCTCCGAGTGGAACGTGCCGTTCTTGCCGGTGAAGCCCTGGCAAATGACCCTGGTGCTGTGGTCGATGAGGATGGACACGTGGCTCTTCCGGTCGGCTTCGCTCGGCGATGCGAGGGTCGCGCCAAGGGCTGGCTCGCGTCGGCGGTGGGTATAGAGATTTTTTGTGCGGAGCTAAAGAAAACTGTGGGAGAGGGTGCCGTCGACCATGCGCTTGGAGCAGGCCTTCCGCGGCATCATCAGGCCCGGCCTCACTGCGGCGACCCGTCAGCCGCTGCGGGCACAACAAGCCAGCGCGGTCACTAAGGCGCGGCTCGCTCCTTTCAATGCGATATCAAGGTGCCTCGGTGCTTTTGTCGGGCGCCTCGTCTGCCGCGCGACAGGCGTCCGCGCTCGCGGCGCGGCTCGGAAAACGAAGCGATGGGCTTGATCGCAGAAAAGCCGTTCCAACGCGATTCCGGTAGCGCCTACCGCGACGAATGAGAGAACCAGCCGAGGCAGACCCGGGGAGGCCGGTACTTGCCAGCAAAGGGATCAGCGGCATGAACCAGAATAGTCGAACGATCTTCGCCGCCTGCATGCCGAGCGCGGCGAGGTCTCGTCCCGGACGCCCGCGTCGCTTGGCGAGAACCTTCGCTGCACGGTCGATCGCGACGAGCGACGCGGCCGCCGCGGAAGCCGCGCCGAGGAAGAGAAGCGCGCTCGACGGGTGGCGAGAGGCAGAGGCGACTATGACGGCGAAGTACATCACCGCCGCGCAAGCCGCCTTGGCGACGGAGAACCCGCCGAGCAGGAGGTCCGTGCGTGCCTCGCGCGCATCGGCGCGATAGCCGCCCGGAGCCAAAGTGCTCGGTGTGGTGCGGTTGGTAAGGGTTGTCCACGGTCGGGCCCTGATGGTCGTCCCACTGTATCCGATCCGGAGCGGATCGGCATCGAAAGCCTGCCCTGCATCTCCTATTCAATTCAGCGCCAGAAACCTCTTCCGTCTCCCGGTGTTATTACCTAGGAGATCGTTGCCGGCGACCGCCCGCGCCGCATCGCGCCGCAAAAAGGGTGGGGGCGCTCGCCAGGGGGTGTGTACCCCCCTCCTTCGGCGAGGGCCTGAAGCGGAGGTGTGGACTCGAGGAACGAAATCGGACATCGGGCGGCGCGGCCGGCAGGCGCCTTGGGGTCGCGCATCTGACCCGCGGCCGCCTCGCTTGTCCGGCGGGCGTTTCGATCCGATAGACAGATCGGTAGGAGACGGGCGTGCGGGCAGGCGCGGGAACATCGGGAGCGGAGCGCTGATCCACCGGCCGGGCGCGATCCTGTTCTCCTGCAGCTACAACGCGGTGCGCTCGCCGATAGCCGAGGGGCTGACGCGCCTCTACTTCGGCCGCGAGGTCTACGTCGCCTCGGCCGGAGTCAAGGAGGGCGAGCCCGATCCTTTCGCTATCGCCGTGATGGACGAGGTCGGCGCCGACATCACCGGGCACCACCCGCACACCTTCGAGGACCTCGCCGACGGCTCGTTCGACCTCATCGTGACGCTGTCGCCCGAGGCCCACCACAAGGCGCTGGAGTTCACCCGCACCCTGGCCTGCGACGTGGTCTACTGGCCGACGATGGACCCCACAGCGACCGAGGGCTCGCGCGAGCGCCGTCTCGACGCCTACCGCGCCACCCGCGACACACTGGCCAAGCGCATCAAGACGCTGCTGGACTACCGGCCGAAGGGCAACGAGACGTAGGCCGCCTCCTGCCACCGGTGGCAAAGGCATGCGCGTCCCCGTGAAACTCTTCGGCGCCGTTCACCACATGACGCATTGTAGCAATCCGCAGTTCCCCAAAGCGCGGCTGCTCGGCGTCGATCTCATCTCGCGCCTCGAGCTTAATTGCCGAGATCTCAATTGTGCGGGATCGATCGGCGCCTTGAGCCATTGCCTTCCGACGGCAACGCAAGGATTCAACATGAGCAAAGAACAAAATCTCGAGACCAACAAGAAGCTAGGCGAGGCCGTGTCGACAGGCAATCTGCAGGCGTTCAACGAGCTTTTCGCGCCGAACGTCGTCGATCACGACCCCGCGCCGGACCAGGGTCGAGGCCCGCAAGGCTTCATCGACTTCTTCAAGACGATGAGATCGGCTTTCCCCGACCTCAAGGTCACCGTCGACCATCTGGTGCAGGACGAGAATAACGTCGCCATGGCGTATAAGGTGCACGGCACGCACAAAGGGGAATTCCACGGCCTCGCGCCAACCGGCAAGACGATCGACGTGCGCGGCGTACAGATCGCCCGCTTCGAAAATGGCAAGATCGTTGAGCGCTGGGGGTCCTCCGACGAAATGGGGATCATCAAGACGTGCGGTGGCACCATCGACACCGGCAAGAGCCTGCTTGGTTCGATCGGCAGCGCGCTCGCGGGCTGAGTGTTCAAACGTTTCGACGATTGACGGCCGGCACTCAGCCGGCCGTTTTCATATGGGATGTCTCACTTGACCTGGAAGCACGATGGGGTTCGCGTGATGCCCGGCGGCTCGCTCGACCCGAACACGGCGCAGACACCGGGCATGGACCGCAAGGCGGCGATCGATTTCGCCCGCGTCGGCGCGCAAAAGATCTGGGCGGGAACGGTGACGATCCATCCCGATGCCAAGACCGGCGCGCACCACCACGGCCACCTAGAGAGCGTCATCTACGTGCTGAAAGGCCGCGCGCGCATGCGATGGGGCAACAACCTCGAGTTCGTCGCCGAGGCCGGACCGGGCGACTTCATCTACGTGCCGCCCTACGTCCCGCACCAGGAAATCAATGCCAGCCAGGACGAGGCGCTTGAATGCGTGCTGGTGCGCTCCGACGGGGAGGCGGTGGCGGTGAACCTCGACATCGAGCCGGTTGAGAAGCCGGAGCAGGTCCGCTGGATCGACCCGACCCACCCGGAATGAGCACTGCCACAGGAATGGTCGCGACGCCGGCGCTGCATCGCCGGAGCTGGATCGCCGCAGCGCTCGCCGCCGTCGCTTGCCTCGCGGGGATTGCGGCGCTCGCCATCGAGGCGCGGATCTCGTTCCGCAACTCCTTCGTCAAGGGCATCGGTGTGGCGGAGGCGACGTTCCTCTACCTGCGCTACTTCACCATCACCACGAACATCGCGCTAGCGGCGTTGCACGGCAGCTCGGCGCTGCGCCTGGTGCGCGGCCGCCGGCTGCCGCCGCGCGGCTTCTTCGATGCCATGCTCGTCTATGCCGCCGTCACCGCCATCACCTACGAGCTTCTACTGCGCTCGACCTGGTCGCCGCAGGGCGAGGAGTTCGTCTCCGACATGATCCTGCACGACCTGGTGCCGCTGCTCACGCTCGCGACCTGGCTGCTGGCGGCGCCGCGCAGCGGGTCGAGCTGGCGCGACCCGCTTCTCATGCTGGTTTACCCGGCTGCCTATCTCGCGGTCACGCTCGTTGCCGGCGCGCACGGCGAAGGCTATCCCTACGACTTCCTCAGCGTCGCCAAGATCGAGCTGCCAGGAGTCCTCTGGGTCTCGCTGGCCTTTCTCCTGATCTTCCTGGTGCTCGGCACGCTCTTGACGGCCTGGGCGAAGTTACGGACGACGACCGCTTCGCCTTAAGTCCGCGCTGCGCGCTCGATCTTGCCGCTGGGTCCTCGCGTGCCGACATCACCCCGATCGAACGGGCCAGGAACCAAGGCGATCCGTTCTTGTTTTAGCGCCGCTCGGCACGCCGCGTTCGACGGAGGATGATCATGACCGCTGGCCTGCGCCCCTGGGACGAGGATGCGACAGCGCTCGATGCCCTGCCTGGAAGACTCCGCGCGACGAGGCTCTATTCCCTCGATCTCGCCGCGCCGCTGACGCCCGAAGACCAGGTCGTCCAGGCCGACGATGATTCCAGCCCGACCAAATGGCATCTCGCCCACGTCACCTGGTTCTTCGAGACGTTCCTGTTGAAGCCCTACCTGCCGACCTACCAGCTCTTCGACGAGCGCTTCCCGTACTGCTTCAACTCCTACTACGAGGCCGAGGGCGCGCGGCACCCGCGCGGCGCGCGCGGGCTGCTGACCCGACCGCGGCACGACGAGGTGTCGGCCTATCGCGCCCATGTCGATGCCGGTCTCGACGCGCTGCTGGCCGACGAGACGGCGATGCGCGACCCCGTTGTCGCCGCGCTGATCGAGATCGGCATCCACCACGAGCAGCAGCATCAGGAGTTGCTCCTGACGGACATCCTCACCCTTTTTGCCAATCAGCCGCTGCGCCCAGCCTATGCCGAGGCACCCAAAGCGGCGATTTCGGCAATTTCGCCGCTCACCTTCAAGGCTTACGACGGCGGCATTCACGAGATCGGCCATTCCGGCGCAGGCTTCGCCTTCGACAACGAGGGTCCGCGCCACCGGGCGCTGCTGCAGCCGTTCGCGCTCGCCGACAGGCTCGTCACCAACGCGGACTGGCTCGACTTCATGCGTGACGGTGGTTATCGGAACGCGGCGGTCTGGCTCGCCGATGGCTGGGCCGTCGTGAAAGCTCGTGGCTGGGACGCGCCGCTCTATTGGGAAGAGCGCGACGGCGCATGGTGGCAGATGGGCCTGCATGGTCTGCGCCCGGTGCAGCTCGCCGCGCCGGTCGACCACGTCAGTTTCTACGAGGCCGATGCCTACGCGCGCTGGGCCGGCCATCGCCTGCCGACCGAGTTCGAGTGGGAGCACGCCGCCCTGGCCGATGCCGACCCGACCGAGCGGCCGCGTCGCCTAGCGCCGGAAACCGCGCAGCCCGGCGACCGTCAGATGTTCGGCGACGTCTGGCAATGGACGCAATCGGCCTACCTGCCCTACCCCGGCTACAAGGCCGCGCCGGGCGCACTCGGCGAATACAACGGCAAGTTCATGTGCTCGCAACAAGTGCTGCGCGGTTCGTCATGCGTCACGCCGCCGGGCCACGCACGGGCGACCTACCGCAACTTCTTCTATCCCCATCAGCGCTGGCAGTTCACGGGCCTGCGTCTCGCGAGCGACCGTTTGGCATGACCCATTTGACCCTGGACGAGGACGCCACGGCGTCCGGCTTCGCCGCAGATGCCCTGCTGGGCCTTGGAGCGACGCAGAAGACGCTGCCGTGCCGGTATCTTTACGATGCTCGCGGCAGCGCGCTCTTCGAAGCGATCACCGACGCGCCGGAATATTACCCGACGCGCACCGAAATCGGCATCCTGGAGTCGAGCGTCGTCGACATCGTGGCCGATACGCCGGCAGGGTCGGTGCTGGTCGAGTTCGGGTCGGGCTCGTCTCGCAAGACGGAAATCCTGCTTGGCGCGTTGGACAAGCTTGCCGCCTACGTGCCGATCGATGTCTCGGCGACCGCGCTCGCCGAAGCGCGCGAGCGTCTCGCCCTGCGTTTTCCACGCCTTCGGATCGAGCCGGTTGTCGGCGACTTCCGAGACGCGCTCGTGCTGCCGGACGACCTCGCGCCACGTCCGCGGATGGGCTTCTTCCCCGGTTCGACGATCGGCAACTTTCGCCCGGGCGAGGCGACTGACCTGTTGCGCGGCATGGCCGTCGCGCTCGGTCGCGGTGGACGGCTCGTCATCGGCGTCGATCTGCGCAAGGCGACGTCGACCCTGCTGCCGGCCTACGACGACGCTGCCGGCATCACCGCCGCCTTCAACAAGAATTTGCTGGCGCGCGCCAATCGCGAACTCGGCGCCGACTTCGATCTCGGCAGCTTTCGCCATGAGGCGCGCTTCAACGGCGCCGAGAGCCGGATCGAGATGCACCTCGTCAGCGAGCGCGCGCAGACCGTGCGCCTGCTTGGCCGCAGCTTCGCCTTTCGGCCGGGCGAGACGATCCACACCGAGAACTCGCACAAGTATACGGCGGAGGCGTTCCGCGCGCTGGCGATCGGTGCCGGCTGGTCGCCGCGGCGGCTGTGGATCGACGACAACGAGCTTTTCAGCGTGCACGAGATCGTCGTGACAGACTGACCGGTTACCTTCCGCCGACCGGCGGAGGTCAGTTGTAACTCAGATCACGTTCGACATCCCAGTCGGACGGAAGGTTCGCGCTGATCGCATGAATTTCGCGGGACAAGGCTTCGAGCCGGAACGTTGTCGGCTTGAAGGGACATTCCTCTCCCCGCGCCCGCTTCTCGGCCGAGAGCATCCTCATTGTCTGTGCGCACAGCAGGACCAGGTCGCCAATTCTCTGATAGTCGCTCTGCAATCCCATCCTAACCGTCGTGCTCCGCTGCCTCCTCGACAGGCAAGCAGGCAGCGTAGCGATTCTTATAAACGGAAAAAAGCCCGTAAAACCATATCGCCTCTAGTCTTTCGGCATCACTCACTTCTTAAGAAGAACTCGCTATGGTGCGCGGATGACAGCGATCACCCATCGGCTCGTCGATCTTTTCCTCGACATGATCGCGGCCGAGCGTGGCGCCGCCGCCAACACGCTCGAGGCCTACCGCCGCGACCTCCTGGCCTATGGCGCCGCTTTGACGGCGCGCGGCCGCTGCCCGCTCGATGCCTCGACCGAAGACGCGCGGGTCTATCTCGAGACGCTCGAGACCTCGGGCTACAAGCCGACATCGGCGGCGCGCAAGCTCTCGGCAATTCGTCAGTTTCACCGCTTCCTAGTCGCCGAGGCACTACGCGCCGATGACCCCTCGCAGATTCTCGAAGGCCCGCGGCAGGGCCAGCGACTGCCCAAGATCCTCAGCGTCGCCGAGGTCGATCGCCTGCTCGCCGCCGCCAACGAGGGCCTCGATGACGAGACCCGCTCAGCGGGCGCCCGGCTGCGGCGCGCCCGCATGCGCGCGCTGCTGGAGCTGCTCTACGCGACCGGGCTGCGCGTCTCCGAACTTGTCGCCCTGCCGCGCACCGCGCTGCGCGGGCGCGACCCGCTGATCCCGATCAAGGGCAAGGGCGGCCGCGAGCGGCTGGTGGTCGTCGGCGAGGTCGCCCGCGCCGCCGTGACCGCCTACCGCGAGAGGCTGAAGGCTGTGCTGCCCGGCGCAGCTGACGGACCCTGGCTGTTCCCGGCCGACAGCGACAGCGGCCACCTCACTCGGCAGGCCTTCGCCCGCGACCTCAAAGATGTCGCCGTGGCCGCCGGTCTTGCCGCCCATCGCGTCAGCCCGCACGTGCTACGTCATGCCTTCGCCTCGCACCTGTTGCAGAATGGCGCCGACCTGCGCATCGTCCAGGAGCTGCTCGGTCACGCCGACATCGCCACGACGCAGATTTACACCCACGTGCTCGACGAGCGGATGAAGGCGATGGTGCGCGACCTGCACCCGCTGGCCGATGCCGGCTGAGGCGCCGGCCTCTCGCGGGAACGCATCGCGCCGATCGCGTGATGCGCACAGCGGTGTCACGGCATCGCGATCGCAGATCGATAGAAAGCGATCGAACGGCTCGCGAGGAGCACCTTGGCAAGCGGCCCCGGCGTTGCGGGCTGTATCGCGTGCATGCCTGAGATGTTTTTTCGCATAAGGCAGCCGCTTTTTTCCCTTTGAAAAGGCATCGATCACAGGCAGAGATCGACTTTCGTCGAATTCCAATCTGGGATGTGCCCATGAACATGGTTTCTCGGCGTGGCTTCCTCGGCGGCGCTGCCGCTGGGATCGCGGTCACGTCGCTCGGTGCCTTCGGCTTCGGAGGTGCGGAACAAGCCCTTGCTGCTTCCGTCCGTCCCTACAAGCTGTCGCGTACGACCGAGACGCGCAACACGTGTCCGTATTGCTCCGTTGCGTGCGGCATTCTCGTCTACAGCCTCGGCGACCATTCCAAGAACGCCAAAGCTTCGGTGCTGCACATCGAAGGCGACCCGGATCATCCGGTGAACCGCGGTACGCTTTGCCCAAAGGGTGCCGGCCTGCTCGACTTCGTGCATTCCGAGACGCGCACCAAGTACCCGATGATCCGCAAGCCGGGTTCCGACAAGCTCGAGCGGGTGTCGTGGGACTACGCGCTCGATCGCATCGCCCGCCTGCTCAAGGATGACCGCGACAAGAACTTCGTCCAGAAGGCGGCCAACGGCACCACGGTGAACCGCTGGGTGACCACCGGCATGCTGGCGGCCTCGGCCTCGACCAACGAGACCGGCTACCTGACCTACAAGTGGGCCCGCAACATGGGCATGCTGATCCTGGACAACCAAGCCCGCGTCTGACACGGCCCGTCGGTAGCCAGTCTGGCTCCTTCGTTCGGTCGTGGCGCGATGACGCAGACCTGGATGGATCTCAAGAACGCCGACCTGGTCGTCGTGATGGGGGGCAATCCGGCCGAGGCGCATCCCTGCGGGTTCAAGTGGGTCGTCGAGGCCAAGGCACACCGCAACGCCAAGCTCGTCGTCATCGACCCGCGCTTCACGCGCACGGCGTCGGTCGCCGATCTATACTGCCCGATCCGGCAGGGGACGGATGTCGCCTTCCTGTCCGGCGTGATCAAGTACCTGCTCGACAACGACAAGCTGCAGCACGAGTACGTCAAGGCCTTCACCAACGCTTCCATGCTGGTCAAGGATGGCTACGAGTACAAGGATGGCCTGTTCTCGGGCTATGACGAGGGCAAGCGCGATTACGACAAGTCGACCTGGGAGTACCAGATCGGCGACGACGGCTTCGTCAAGGTTGACGAGACGCTGCAGGATCCGCGTTGCGTCCTCAACGTGCTGAAGAAGCACGTCGAAGAGTTCAACCCCGACTTCGTGTCGCGCATCACCGGCAGCCCGAAGGACAAGTTCCTCAAGGTCTGCGAGCTGATCGCCTCGACCGCGGCGCCCGACAAGGCGATGAGCTCGCTCTACGCGTTGGGCTGGACGCAGCATTCCTATGGTTCGCAGAACATCCGCACGATGTGCCTGGTGCAGCTGCTGCTCGGCAACATGGGCGTGCGCGGCGGCGGCATGAATGCCTTGCGCGGGCACTCCAACATTCAGGGGCTGACCGACCTGGGCCTGCTGTCGAACACCATGCCGGGCTACCTGTCGCTGCCGCTCGAGAAGGAAGCGACCTTCGACGCCTACATGAAGACGAAACAGTTCAAGCCGATGCGGCCGAACCAGATCTCGTATTGGCAGAATTATCCCAAGTTCTTCGCCTCCACGCAGAAGGCGATGTTCGGCGATGCGGCGACGCCGCAGAACAACTTCGCCTTCGACTGGCTGCCTAAGCTCGATATCTCCTACGACGTGCTCAAGGCGTTCGAGATGATGGATAAGGGGCAGATCAACGGCTACATCTGCCAGGGTTTCAACCCGCTCATGTCGCTGCCTGACAAGAACAAGATCCGCGCCTCGCTTGCCAAGCTGAAGTTCCTGATCACGATGGATCCGCTCGAGACCGAGACCTCGCGTTTCTGGGAGGACCACGGCGAATTCAACCCGATCGATCCCGCCAAGGTCATGACGGAGGTGATCCAGCTTCCGACCACCTGCTTCGCCGAGGACGAGGGGTCTCTGGCGAACTCGTCGCGCTGGCTGCAATGGCATGTGCCGGCGCAGGATCCGCCGTGGGAAACCAGGGCCGACATCGACATCCTCGCCGGCATCTTCACGCGCATGCGCCGCCTCTACAAGAAGGAAGGTGGTACCTTCGGCGAACCGATCGTCAACACGTACTGGCCATACATGGACGAGGAATCTCCGACGCCGGAGGAGCTGGCCAAGGAACTCAACGGCTACGCGCTGACGCCGGTGAAGGACCCGGTCGATACAGCCAAGGTCATCGCGCCCGGCAAGCAGCTCGACAACTTCGGGCAGCTCCAGGCCGACGGCTCGACGCTTTGCGGCTGCTGGATCTACTCCGGCTGCTGGACGGAGGGGGGCAACGTCATGCTCCATCGCAACACGGCCGATCCCAGCGCCGCCGGCATCGCGCCGGGTTGGGCCTTCGCCTGGCCTTCCAATCGCCGCATCCTCTACAACCGCGCGTCTTGCGACGTGAACGGCAAGCCTTGGGACGAGGAGCGCAAGCTCATCGAATGGACGGGCAAGAAGTGGGACGGCTTCGACGTGCCGGACTTCCCGGCCAAGATGGCGCCGGGCAACGGTGCCGGGCCGTTCATCCTCACCGAGGAAGGGCAGGGACGCTTATGGTGCCGCGCGCTGATGCGCGACGGCCCGTTCCCGGCCTACTACGAGCCCTTCGAGTCGCCGGTTAAAAACCTGCTGGCGCCCAAGATTCAGGGCAACCCGGTGTCGCGGGTGTTCCCCGACGACTGGAAGCGCTTCGGTACGGTGGAGGAATTTCCCTACGCGGCAACGACCTACCGGCTAACCGAGCATTTCCACTACTGGACCAAGCACGCCAAGATCAACGCGATCCTGCAGCCCGAATTCTTCGTCGAGATCGGCGAGAAACTCGCGGCCGAGAAGGGCATCGCCAAAGGCGACTGGGTCCGCGTCTGGTCGAAGCGCGGCTCGGTCAAGGCCAAGGCCGTCGTCACTAAGCGGATCAAGCCGCTGCTCTGCGACGGCAAGGAGGTTCACGTGGTCGGCGTGCCGATCCACTGGGGCTTCATCGGCTCCACGGTGGAAGGCTATGGCGCCAACACGCTGACGCCCTTTGTCGGCGACGCCAATACCAACACGCCCGAGTTCAAGGCGTTTCTCGTCAACGTCGAGCGCACCAGTGCGCCCGACTTCAAGGTGAGCTGAGGGAGCGATGGCCGACTATCAATCCCTCGACATCCGTCGCCGCTCGGCGTCGACGGATACTTCTCCGAAGGCGCGTACCGTCGAGGAGGTGGCGAAGCTCATCGACGTCTCGAAATGCATCGGCTGCAAGGCGTGCCAGGCGGCTTGCATGGAATGGAACGACCTGCGCCAGCCGGTCCAGACCTGCACCGGCGTCTACGACAATCCGTCGGACCTCTCCCCGGCGGTGTGGACGCTGATGCGCTTCACCGAGTACGAGGACCCCGACGGCAATCTCGAGTGGCTGATCCGCAAGGACGGCTGCATGCATTGCTCCGACCCGGGCTGCCTCAAGGCCTGCCCGTCTCCGGGCGCCATCGTGCAGTACGAGAACGGCATCGTCGACTTCATCAGCGAGAACTGTATCGGCTGCACCTATTGCATCAAAGGGTGCCCGTTCAACATCCCGCGTATCAACGCGACTGACCGCAAGGTCTACAAATGCTCGCTCTGCGTCGATCGGGTATCGGTCGGCCAGGCCCCGGCTTGCGCCAAATCATGCCCGACGGCGGCGATCATGTTCGGCACCAAGGCCGACATGATCGCGCAGGCGAACAATCGCATCGTGGACCTGAAGTCGCGCGGTTTCGCCAACGCCGGGCTTTACGACCCGCCCGGCGTCGGCGGCACGCACGTGATGTACGTGCTGCATCACGCCGACAAGCCGTCGCTCTACGCCAATCTGCCGGACAAGCCGAAGATCTCGCCAATCGTGGCGATCTGGAAGGGCGGCGCCAAGATCGCCGGCCTTGGCCTCCTCGGCCTTGCCGCGGTCGGCAGCTTCTTCCACTACGTCGCCGCCGGCCCGGACGAGGTCGCCAAGGGTGACGAGGAGGACGCGACCGCGCTCGCCCACGGCGAAGAGCCCCAGCATAGGGACCATCATTGATGGCGGTGAAAACCGACGCGCAGATGAAGCGTGAAGTGCACGACGTGCCCGACGAGTCGATCGTCTACGTCGACCGCTATAACACCACGCAGCGCATCAACCACTGGATCACGGCGGCGCTGTTCACGCTGCTGACGTTGAGCGGATTGTCGCTGTTTCATCCCAGCCTGTTCTTCCTGACCAATCTGTTTGGCGGCGGGCCGGACACGCGCATGATCCATCCCTGGTTCGGCGTGGGGCTCTATCTCAGCTTCCTGATCCTGTTCGTGCGGTTTTTCCGGCTAAACCTGCCGAATATGGACGATTGGCGCTGGTCGCGCCGCATCACCGACGTGATGACCAACCGCCACGACCGCCTGCCGGAGCTCGGCAAGTACAATGCCGGGCAGAAGGGCGTGTTCTGGGGTCAGTCGGCACTGATCACGATCATGTTCTTTTCCGGCCTGATAATCTGGGACCAATATTTCGGCACCTACACGCTGACCGAAACCAAGCGCTGGGCGCTGCTGGCGCACTCGATGGCGGCGCTGGTGGCGATCCTCATCATCATCGTCCACATCTACGCCGGCATCTGGATCAAGGGCACCGGGCGCGCGATGATGCGCGGCAACGTCACCGGCGGTTGGGCCTACCGCCACCATCGCAAATGGCTGCGCAAGATTGCCAAATCCGGTGAGCCGACAGCGCCGGGGCACAATCCCGAGCCGGCGGAGTAGCAATCTCCGTCATTGCAAGCGAAGCAGCCCAGGGGCCGCTCTAGGAACCGTCGACCGGCGGACCTCTTGCCGCCCCTGGGTTGCTTCGCGTTCGGCTCGCAATGACGCTTCCCATATGGACCTTATGACCACCATCGGCGGCATCGATCCGAAGTTCGCGGGCGGGACGGCGCCGGCCGGCGGCGAGCCGCCCTACGCGCGGCTTCCAGACCCCGTCGCGATGTTCACCCGTCGGTCCGCGCGCTTCGTCGCGCTGGCGCCGGGACACGACATCGGCGACTACCTGACCTTTCTCGGCGCGCTAAGCCAAGCGCAGGCCGACGTCGCCGCCGCGCTGCCGCGCCCTCCGCTGCCCGACACGAGCGTGGCGCTCGCCAACGCCATGCCGCTGCTAACCCGCGACCTCGCCGCCGAACCGGGCGCGCTCGACACGCTCGGCCGGCTACTCGCCGCGCTCGGCCGTGCCGATCTCGCCGAAGGGC
>CAXTQM010000013.1:0-16847 GCA_964246205.1 uncultured Beijerinckiaceae bacterium
CGCGGTCGCAATGGACGCCCTACGACGGCAAGCGCGTGACCGGCTGGCCCGTCGGAACGGTCGTACGCGGCCGGCGCGTGATGTGGGAAGGCGAGCTGACGACGCGCTCGCTCGGCGAGCCTGTGCGATTCGCCGAAGCGCCGACCGGATCCTACTCGTCGCGGAGCGATCCGACGACGGCGCGCAGCCGCTCCGTCGATACCGTCCCGAAGACGGCATAACTGATACGCCCACTTCGCCAGGTGAAGCCGGCCTCACGTCGCGCGGGTGGCACATCGCCGATGTCGGCGTGGGCCATGCCGATGGCGATCCGCCCGTCGGCTCTGTCGCGATAGCGGAACACCACGTACCGCGGAGATATTCCGCGCGCCTCGGCGCCGAGGAAGGTGAAGCCGGCGCTCGACAGGTCGGGGATGCTGGAGGTCGGCGGCGGCTCGGCCGGACCCGAGGGCGTCGCCGGATCAATCTCTCCGAACGCCAACGCGGACATGGTGCGATCCGCCAGCATGCGCTCGCCCAAGTCAGCGGACCCCACAACCGGGGCCAACGCGATCGACGCGACCGGATCGTCGGGTCGTCCCGCGATGAACCAGGAGCCGGCGAGGCCCGCCGTGACCACCACGATGGTCGCCGCAAGGCCGCCAGCGCGTCGCCACCGCGGCGGCTGCGCGCCGACCTCCAGCGCCGGGAGCGGCATGGCATGCAGCTGCGGGGGACGGCGCAAGTCGAGAGTCGACGGGATGGGCTCGTGCTCGACGCCAGCAAAGGCGGCGCGGATAAGGTCGTTCTGATCCTGCCAGGCTTCCACCAGCGCGCGGTCGCGTGGCGAGGCCGCCGCGCGGCGCAGGACATCGGCCCGGCGATCGGCATCGAGATTGCCGTCGACAAGCCCATGCAAGTCGGCTTCGCTGAGAACCTCGGCTGCCAAGTCAGCCGACCACGAGCCGGAGGTAGGGCACGCGGGTGGGCACCGGGCCCGCGATCGGCTTGCCGACGCGATCGTCGAGCGCGGTACGGGCGCGGGTCAGGCGCTCGAGCAGCACCGGTCGAGAAACGCGAAGGATCCGCGCGGCAATCGCATGGTCGAAGCCTTCCAGCGTCACCAGCAGCAAGGCCTCGCGTTCCTCGATCGACAAGGCCATCAGGGCGCCGGCCAGCCTGCTGGTCGGGGCGGATGTCGGGCCGCTGGAAGCGGAAGATGCGGCCCGCCGCCCGCCGCCGGCCGCGATCTCCGAACGCTCGGCCGGCGCCAGGTCGCGATGCAATTGCGTAACGGTGGCGAACAAGCGGATTGGCAAATCGGCGGCGAAGCCGAGCGCGCGGGCGCCGACGGCACGCATCAATGTCGCGTGGACCAGGCTGTCGGACACTTCGCAGGCCACCGCGTCGCCGGATACAAGCGCGCGCGCGTAGCGGCGCAAGCGCGGTGTCATGACACTGATCTCGTCCCGCACCGACCCACTCCCGACGCAGCGCATCACGACCACAAGGATCCGCTCGACAAACGTGCGGTTAACGGAAAAGTAACCAACTTCGGCACGGCTGGATACGGCATTCTTTGGTGCGAAAGCCTTCCAGGCTTTGGCTTGCAACCTTTCGGCGCTGCGCTTAAACGCGGCAGGTCACCGACGCGGCGCCGTCGTTCTCCACAGGATCAGGATGACCGAAGCGGCTTTGAAGGCGACCACGACGAAAACGGGCCTGCTCGCCGGAAAGCGCGGGCTCGTGCTCGGCGTCGCCAACAATCGCTCGATCGCCTGGGGCATCGCCAAGCAGGCCGCGCAGCAGGGCGCCGAACTCGCCTTCACCTTTCAGGGCGAGGCGCTCGGCAAGCGCGTGCGCCCATTGGCCGAGGAACTCGGCGCCAAGGTCGTCGGCCATTGCGACGTCACCGATCCGACCTCCATCGACGCCGTCTTCAAGGTCGTCGAGGAGGAGTGGGGCGAGCTCGACTTCCTGGTGCATTGTGTCGCCTTCTCCGACCATCGCCAGCTGACCGGCCGCTACGTGGATACGACGGCCGACAACTTCGCGATGACGCTGAACATCTCCTGCTACTCGTTCACGGCGGTGGCGCAGCGCGCCGAGAAGCTGATGAAGAAAGGCGGCTCGATGCTGACGCTGACCTATTTCGGCGCGGAGAAATGGATGCCGCACTACAACGTCATGGGCGTCGCCAAAGCCGCCTTGGAGGCCAGCGTGATGTACCTCGCCGCCGACCTCGGCGAGAAGGCGATCCGCGTCAACGCGATCTCCGCCGGCCCGATCAAGACGCTGGCCGCCTCGGGCATCGGCGACTTCCGCTACATCTTGAAGTGGAATGAGTACAACGCGCCGCTGCGGCGGACCGTGACAATCGACGAGGTCGGCGAGACGGCGGCGTTCCTGCTGTCCGATTTCTCGCGCGGCATCACCGGCGAGGTGCTGCACGTCGATGCCGGATATCACATCGTCGGCATGAAGAACCCTGCGGCGCCGGACATCGGCGCGCTGGTCAGGGAGTAGGGGTCCTCTCCTTCTCCCGCTTGTGGGAGAAGGAAGAGACTCGTCCCATGTCCCACAACACCTTCGGCCACCTCTTCCGCGTCACCACATTCGGTGAGAGTCACGGCCGCGCGATCGGTTGCGTGGTCGATGGCTGCCCGCCACTGATCCCGCTGGACGAGGCCGACATCCAGGTCTTCCTCGACCAGCGCCGCCCCGGCCAGTCGCGCTTCACCACGCAGCGCCGCGAGAGCGACACCGTGCGCATCCTCTCGGGCGTGGTGCCCGATCGCGATGGGCGCCAGGTCACGACCGGCACGCCGATCGCGCTCGTGATCGAGAACGAGGACCAGCGCTCCAAAGACTACGACGTGCTGCGCGACACCTACCGGCCCGGCCACGCCGACTTCACCTACGAGGCCAAATACGGCATCCGCGACCATCGCGGCGGCGGGCGTTCTTCGGCGCGCGAGACGGCTTGCCGCGTGGCGGCAGGCGCCATCGCGCGCAAGGTGGTGCCGGAGGTGACGATCCGCGGCGCGCTGGTGCGGATGGGCGAGCACGAAGTCGACCGCGCGCGCTGGGATTGGGACGAGGTCGCGCGCAACCCGTTCTTCTGCCCCGACGCCGAGGCTGCCAAGACTTTCGAGGCCTACCTCGACGGCATCCGCAAGGCCGGCTCGTCGGTAGGGGCGGTGCTGGAGGTGGTGGCTGAAGGCGTGCCGGCCGGCTGGGGCGCGCCGCTCTATGCCAAGCTCGACGCCGACCTCGCCGGCGCCTTCATGTCGATCAACGCGGTCAAGGGTGTCGAGATCGGCGACGGCTTCGCCAGCGCGACGCTGCGCGGCGAGGACAATGCCGACGAGATGCGTCCTGGTGCCGATGGGCACCCCGGGTTCTCGGCCAACCACGCCGGCGGCATCCTGGGCGGTCTCTCGACGGGACAGCCGATCGTGCTGCGCTTCGCGGTCAAGCCGACCTCCTCGATCCTGACGCCGCGTGCCACCGTAACCCGCGCCGGCGCGGCGACTGAGGTGGTCACCAAGGGCCGCCACGACCCCTGCGTCGGCATCCGCGCGGTGCCCGTCGGCGAGGCCACCATGGCCTGCGTGCTGGCCGACCATTTTTTGCGCCATCGTGGGCAGATCGGCTGACGGAACAACTCGGCCCGGAGCAGACGGACGCCGACCGATCGGTTTGTCGAGCTTTTTGACATCGTGAATACAGAGGAAAAGCGCGGTCCCGCGTGCGACCGCGCAGGCCCGATGTCGCTCGTCAAGCTTGAGAGAGCAACGCGGAGGCCAACGGGCGCGCCGTGCCTACTCGGCGGCGATCTTGAAGTCCGGGAAGGAGCAGGCGGCGTCCACCTCGACCTTGGGTTCGCTCGCGACCTTCGGCCTGGAGCGGAACGGCACGATTTTCGGCTCTTCGAAGGCCAGCCCTAGAGTCTTCCAAACATCGACCAGCGCGTCGACCAGCTGGGCCACGTGGGCGTCGGTGTGGAACGGCGTCGGAGTGATGCGCAGCCGCTCGGTGCCCTTGGCGACAGTCGGGTAGTTTATCGGCTGAATGTAGACGTTGTGGCGCTCCAGCAGCATGTCGGAGGCAGCCTTGCATAGCTCCGCGTCACCGACGAACACCGGTACGATGTGCGAGGGGTTTGCCATCACCGGCAGGCCGGCGGCCGAGAGCGCGTGCTTGGTCAGCATCGCCTGACGCTGGTGGCGGGCGCGCAACGCGTTGCCCTGCTTCAGGATCTGCACCGCCTTGGTGGCGGCGGCGGCGATTGCCGGCGGTAGCGCCGTGGTGAAGATGAATGAGCCGGCGTAGGAGCGCACGGCATCGACGATGACCTTGTCGGCGGCGATGTAGCCGCCGAGCGTGCCAAATCCTTTGGCCAGCGTGCCCTCGATCACGTCGACACGGTCCATCAAGCCTTCGCGGTCGGCGATGCCACCGCCGTGCTCGCCGTATAGGCCGACGGCATGGACCTCGTCCATGTAGGTCATGGCGTTGTACTTCTCGGCGAGATCGCAAATCGCCGCGATCGGCGCGATGTCGCCGTCCATCGAATAGAGGCTCTCGAACACGATGAGCTTGTTGCGCTCGGGGCCGGCCGCGCGCAGCAGCTCCTCGAGATGCCCTACGTCGTTGTGGCGGAAGATCATCCGCTCGGCGGAGGAGCGGCGCACGCCCTCTATCATCGAGTTGTGGTTGAGCGCGTCCGAAAGGATCAGGCAGTTCGGGATGAGATCGGCGATCGTGGCGATCGAAGCCAGGTTCGAAATCCAGCCCGAAGTGAACACCAGCGCGCCGTCCTTGCCGTGAAGGTCGGCCAGCTCGTGCTCGAGCTTGACAAGCGGATGGCTGGTGCCGGCAATGTTACGCGTGCCGCCGGCGCCGACGCCGTGCTTGATCGCGGTCTCGGTCATCGCCGAGATGACCTCGGGATGGCGGCCCATGCCGAGATAGTCGTTGGAGCACCAGATCGTCACGTCCTCGGCCTCGCCGGCGGAGCGATGCCACAAGGCCGTGGGGAAGTGATCGGCACTGCGCTCGAGATCGGCGAAGACACGGTAGCGGCGTTCCGCTTCCAGCTTGCCGATGGCGTTGGCGAAGTGAAGACGATAGCTCATCAGGTACCCTATGCGCTTCCAGGCTTTGAACCGGTCACCCGGTGTAAACCGAGGGAGTGTCAATCTGAGCTGACACTCGAACTATGGCCCGCAATAAGACTTATAGCAATTCCAAAATGACGTGCCGAGAGGCAGATGGTCCCATCGTGCGTATTTGAAAGTCACAAAGGCTGGAAAAGGCTCGTGTCAGTCGCGTACGGGCTCGTGGCGCAAGGCGACGCGCATGAAGAAGAAAAGCAGCACGACGCCGATCAGGCCGAACACCACCTCGAGGCCGTGGCTGACGAGAGGCGGCAGCTGCCATAGACCGCCGAGCGCCCAGCCTGCAGCCCACGATGCGCCGACGACCTCCGTTCCGACGAGGATGGCGACGGCGACAAGGGTTGACAGCTTCACAGGATCGATTGCGCCGCGTCCCGCCAACGTATGATCCTCCAGCTCCGGAAGCAGCACTCGACCGACCCGATCGGAATTCATGCGGCGTTCGCGCGATAGCCGATCTTTGACGGCGCTCGCACGCCTAACCATGCCGCGAGCTTCAAACCTATCCTAGAACGCTTGTCAAAACCGGATCATTGACACCAACGTCGCGGACGCAGATACGCTTCGGCGATCGACGTGGGCCGGCTCTCGCAATGCGTTTCTCCGACGCGTCGGTACGCTACCGCTCACATGCGGCTACATGGCCGAGCGCGAATCCCCAAGCGTCGCCTCGGCAGCCTAATGCCCGCCACGCGCCGGGCGGCGAATAGGCTCACGCGAAGACGTTCAAGCCTTGGTAAAGCGGCCGAAGCCCTCGTTGATCGCGTCGTGGAACCGCGACAGCCACGCTTCCGCCTCTGCGGCGCGCAGCTGCGCAACCTCGGCGCGGCGGTCCGCGGCGGCGATGCGCCCCTCCGCCGCCTTGAGCTGCTCCTTGTGGTAGTTCGTAAGCTGCGTGGAGTAATCCTCGGCCGCCTGGGCGCGCTCCTCGGCGAAGCGGATCGCCTCCGAGGCTTCCTTAACCAAGTCGATGGCCGCGCCCCAGTCGCGCCGCTCGTTCAGCATAGGCGGCTCGACGTTCGGCTGCTCCGTCCGGGGCGCGAACTGAAACACCTTCTCGCGCTGCTGCGCGGCTTCCCGCGGCGGGGCACCATCGGAGTCGAGAGGCTCGATATCCATGGAAGGCTCTGTTCTGACCATGTCGCTCATTCCCATCCTGCTGTCGCTCGATCACCGAGGTAAAGGCCTCAGGCGCTGTCTCCGCTGGGCTCGGGCGCCCGGAACTTCGTGATGTTGCCGCCTTCGGGATCGCGCGGCATTTCGCGACCTTCGTTATGGGTGTCGTGCAGCCGACCGACCCTGTTGCGCTTGAGATCCTCGATCTGGGTCAGCAGCTTCTCGCGGCTGCCGCGCGCGATGGACAAGGCGCCCTGAGCAAGCGCCCGCTCGGCTCGCTCGCTCTGGACTTCCTCGATCAGCTTGCGGTTAGTCGCGTCGATCGCGGTGCGTTCCTGCTCGTGGCGCATGGTGGCGTCGTCCAGCTGGCTCTTGGCGGCCTCGGCGCGGGCCAGCAGCTGCTCGATGTGCGCATCCTTCGCCGCCAGCGCGTTGGTCAGCATCGAGGAGCGCTCCTGTGCGTCGGCGTGACGCGCGCCGAGTTCGGCGGCGTTTTCCATCAGGCGCCGGATTTCGTCCTGTGCCGAGCTGTGGCGCCGTTCCAGCACGATCTTCTCGGCCAGCAGATCCTTGGCGGCGCGATCGGAGGCGCGGACCTCGTCGATCTTCTCGTTGAGTAGCGCGCGGGTCTGCTCGAAGAGGCGCGTCGTCGTGTGCTGGCGTCCCTCCATCGCCTCGACCTGGAGCGTGAGCGCCGTCAGCTCGCTCTCGTAGCCGGCCTTCTCCTGGTTACGCATCGCTTCCGTCGCGCGCCGGGTCTCCTGCTCGCCGGCGAGCTTCAGCTCCACCATGCCGAGCAGCGCTGCGGCGGCGCTGCCGTCGTTTTCCAATTCGGTCACGCGGCGCTTGGCGGCGGACAGGCTCGGCGCCAGCCGCTCCAGCTGCGCCTGCATCCGCTTGATCTCGGCGCCTGCGGCCTCCTGAAGGTCCTTGAGCTCCTGGTTGCGCGAGCGCTCGTGCGCCACCTCCTGCTCGAGCCGGACCACCTCGTCGGACATAACGCGATGCGCATCGGCCTGCTCGCGCGACGTTTGGGCCTCCGACGCGAGCTGCCGGGTCGCCCAGTCCAGTCGGGCATTGGCATCGTCGTGCGCGATCTGGAGCGTTCGGAGTTCGGAGCCCCGCCGTTCCGCGGTCTCGGCGATGAGCTTGAGCTGGTTGCTGGCCTCAGCCAGGGCGTTCTCGATCCTGGCGTTGGCGGCTCGAAGCGCGAGATTGTCCGACCGCGACAGCTGTCCCTCGTCGCGCTCGCGGGAGAGCAGGGCGGTGGTCTCGGCCAGCCGGGTCTGGGCCTCATCGTGCGAGCGCACGAACTGCTGCATCGGATCGGCGACGGCGGCAAATTCCTGGCGCAGGCTGTAGACGTCGTCGAGCCGGGCGAGGAAGTAAGAGATGTGCTCGCCCACCCTTTCACCATTCTCGCCGAATTGCCCGAACGGCGACGGCGGAGTGGCACGAGGGGCCTGGGGCGCCTCCGGCGTCTCGCGCGGGTCGGGCGCATGCGTCTCGGCCGCGGGCGGCGCGAGCTGCGCCTGCGCCTGGATCAGGGCTTTGAAGGCTTCGACGCGCGCTTGTTCGGGGGTCGGTTCGGCGGGCCGCCCGAGCAATCTGTTCAATAAGCCGCTCATGCCCTCACCTCGTCGTCGATAAAGGCCGCGCGCGAAGCGGGCGGGGTTTTCAAACGCATCGCAGCTTCCGCAGGATCGAGCGGCGCGATCATCTTCGCCACGGCCGCCATCAGACTGTCGAGCTTGGTCTCGGCAGCGAGCGAACGCTGCTTGTGCTCCTCCGTCTCCCGCCGAGCGTCTCGCAACTTCTCGGCCATCGCCGCGAACTCACCTTCAAACGCATGGAGGCGCCGTTCCAGTCCGCTCAGCGCCTCGTTCATGCTGGTTCTCTCGTCCGGGCCAACCGCCTGATCGTCGAGCACCGCCATCGCGCGTGCAGCTTCCTTCATGCAGTTCAAGGCGCGTTCAAGCTGATCGATGCCAAGGTGGCCCGACCGTTGCCCGATCGTCGTCGAAGTCGTCGAAGAAGGTGACGCCTCACAATGCTTCACAGTCGGCGCGGCGGCGGCGGGCACCGCTATCGCGGGCACGCCCAGCGTGCGCAGCTGCGATTCGAGCTGGTCCACGAGCGAGCGGCTGATTGGCGGCCCGTAGAGTGCCGCACCCGATCCTCTCGACGGCCCGACCCCGGAAGACATGCTTTGCGAATTCCATGACGGAAGCCGCATTTGCGCTGCATTCCTTAAGGTTTGTCAAGACATTGGAGCCGTTCCGCTCGACTTGTCGCCGGGAGCAAGTAGGAAGTTCAGAAAGAGCGTTAACAGCCCGAGCCGGATGGCTCGACCATCGCTCCGCCGGACGAGCAGCCCTGCGTCGTCGCGAAAATGCGCGATCTTCGATCAGGCGGGATGGGCGAGCTCCTCGCACCCCGCTACAAGCCGACGATCACCTGATGAGGACCGCCATGGCTCGCCGTTCCGCTGCACTTCTGTCCGCCATGATGTGGCTGAGCGGATCGGCTCACGCCGCCGAGATCACGGAGCAGCGCTTGCTAGATGCCGGCAGCGACAGGACCGAGTGGCTAATGAACGGACGCACCTATGCGGCCGACCGCTTCTCGCCGCTCGACCAGATCACGACCGACAACGTGGCGAAACTCGCGCCGGCCTGGATCTACCAGACCGGCAAGCCGGCGACCTTCCAGGCGACGCCGCTCGTCGCCGACGGCGTGCTCTACCTCTCCGAGCCGATGTCCAGCGTCACCGCGCTCGACGCCCGCACCGGCGCCAAGCTCTGGCACTACGACTACAAGGTCACGGTGCCGGCAAAGAAGCTCTGCTGCGGGCCGGCCAATCGCGGCGTCGGCTTGGGTTACGGCAAGGTCTACATCGCCACGGTCGACGCGCATCTCGTGGCGCTCGACGCCAAAACCGGCAAGCTCGCCTGGGACATCGTGCTGGCCACGCCGCAGGCCGACACGGCCGAGAGCAATGCGACGCTGAAGGGCATCGGCAACGATGCCTCGCGCCAGGCCTCGGGCCAAAGCGGCTACGGCGCCAACTCGGCGCCGCTGGTCTACGACGGTAAGGTCTTCGCCGGTGTCGTCGGCGTCGGCTACGGGCTGCACCTCGAGGCCGAACGGCCCGGCGCGCCGCTCGGCACGGTGGTCGGCATCGCCGGCAAGTACGGCGCTTCGGGCTTCCTCGCCGCCTTCGATGTGCAGACCGGCAAGCGCGTCTGGCAGTGGGACATGACGCAGCCAGGCTGGGAGGGCGACTACGTCCAGAAGACCGCCTACGGCGTGCCGCTGCCACGCGACATCGCCCACGAGAAGGCGGAAGACGCGAACGACAAGGACGCCTGGAAGTACGGCGGCGGCTCGATGTGGAACACGCCCGCGCTCGATCCCGAGCTCGGGCTGCTCTACTTCGGCACCGGCAACCCATCGCCGCAGGCGACCGGGACTGGACGGCCCGGCGACAACCTGTGGTCTGTGTCGCTGGTTGCGCTCGACGTGAAGACCGGCAAGCTGAGATGGGGCTTCCAGCAGGTGCCGCACGATCTGTGGGGCTACGACGTCGCGAGTCCGGCTTCGCTGTTCGACGTCACCGTCGATGGCAAGAGCGTGCCGGCGGTGGGCGAGGCCTCCAAGATCGGCTGGTACTTCGTCAACGACCGACGCGACGGCAAGCTGCTCTTCAAGTCCGAGCCCTTCGTGCCGCAGGAGAACCTCTTCGCCAAGCCGACGCCCGAGGGCGTCACGACCTCGCCCGGCGTCGGCGGCGGCGCCTCGTGGTCGCCGGTCTCGGTCGATGCCGGCAAGGGCGTCGCCTATGTCGCGGCGATGCACCTGCCGACGACCTTCAAGACGGCGACGCTGCCCGCCGCCGAGAGCAAGCCGCCGGTCGACTACACGACTGCGGAGCCGGCCGACGTGCCGCGCTTCGGCACGCTGACGGCGCTCGACCTGAAGCACGACGGCAAGATCCTGTGGCAGGCCAAGACCCCGCAGCCGCTGGTCGGCGGCGTGGTGGCGACCGCCGGCGGGCTGGTCTTCACCGGCGAGGGTGGCGGCGACTTCGACGCCTACGAGGCCGCCACCGGCAGGAAGCTGTGGCGCTTCGCCTGCGGCGCCGGCGTGAACGCTCCGCCGATCACCTATGCCGTCGATGGCCGGCAATATGTGGCGGTGGCGGCCGGCGGCAGTGCCATCTGGGGTTACCCGCAGGGCGACGCGCTAATGGTGTTCGCGCTGCCGCAATAGTGGTTTGCGGCGGCCGCCGCGCCTCAGTGCGCACCGAGGCCGACGAGCTGTCCGAGATCCTTGAAGAAGATGCGGACCTGGGCGGCCGGTTTTTTCCGCGTCAATTCCTTGTTCATGTAGGACTGCCAGGTCAGCTCCTGCACGTCCTTGTCGCGGCACATCTTGACGAACTTCTCGCGGCGCTTGTCGGAGCAGTACCAGAAGTACTGCATGATCCCGAGCACCAGGAAGACCTTGCCGTGGGCCTTGAGGAAGCGCTTGCGGGCCAGCGCCATCGCCTTGCCGCGCGCCTTGTCCGTGGTGGCGGCGAGCGCGCCCTCGAGCGCCTCGACGGCAAAGCGGGCGCAGGCCATGGCGTAGTAGATGCCCTCGCCCGAAGAGGGCGCCACCACGCCGGCAGCGTCGCCGATGACCAGCACGTCGCGGCCGTTGTCCCACGTCTTGAGCGGCTTCAGCGGCAGCGGCGCACCCTCCTTGCGGATGGTCTTGAGTTCGGAGAGGCCGGTGCGGCTGCGCAGGTCGGCGACGGCGTTCTTGAGCGAAAAACCCTTTATCGCCGAGCCGTTGCCGATGCTCATCGCGGTGCCGTGCGGGAAGATCCACGAGTAGAAGTCCGGCGACATCGAACCGTCGTAGTAGATGTCGCAACGCGTCGGGTCATAGCTCTCGCTGGCTTGGGCGGGCGCCTCAACGATCTCGTGGTAGGCGAAAACGAACTTGCCGGTCTTGAAGTCCTTGATGCTGTCGCGTCCCACCGCCGAATTGGCGCCATCGGCGCCGACCACGGTGCGGGCGCGCACCGTTTGGACACCATCGTCGCCAAGGTAGTTCACGACGGCCGTGCCGTCGTCGTCGCGGGTGATCTTGGAAAAGGTGCCGGTGCGGCGCTCGGCGCCCGCTTCGGCCGCACGTGCGCGCAAAAACTCGTCGAAGTGTTCGCGGTCGACGATGCCGACATAGCCGCCGGTTGAGATCGGCATGTCCACCGCGACGCCCTTGGGCGAGACCATGCGGGCCGACGAGATCTTGGCGCACAGCAGGTGCTCGGGTATGGCGAAGTCGCGCACCAGCCGCGGCGGGATGGCGCCGCCGCAGGGCTTGATGCGCCCGGCGCGATCGAGCAGCGCCACCTTGTGGCCGCGCCGCGCCATGTCCTCGGCCACCGTCGCGCCAGCCGGGCCACCGCCGACCACCACCACGTCGTAGGTCTCGGCCTGCATCTTCGTCATGATTAGACTCCCGCGAGGGCGCGTACGGCGGAGGCGCTCGCCAGCATGCCGAGGACGAACAGGGGCACGCCGAACCCCGAATAGAACAGCGCTCGCTCGACTGGCCTGGCCAGGAAGCGGCGCATCAGCGCGGTCTGGCCGGCGAGCAGCGCGATGACGATCATCGCGTGCCAAGGCCGGCCCAAGGCGAACAGCAGTGCGACCACGGCGACCTGCGGCAGCGCCATGGTCAGGCAGGCGACGCGCGCCGCGCTAGTGGCGCCGAGCTGCACCGGCAGCGAGCGCACGCCCATGATGGCATCGCCCTCGATGGCCTTGAAGTCGTTAAGCGTCATGATTCCGTGAGCACCCAGACTGTAAAGCCCGGCCAGCACGAGCGAGGGCCAGGCCGGAAGCTCGCCGCCGACCATGACCGCCGCGCCGGTGACCCATGCCAGCCCTTCGTAGCAGAGGCCGCAGGCGGCGTTGCCCCACCAGCCGTTCTCCTTGAGTCGCAGCGGCGGCGCGCTGTAGGCCCAGGCCAGCGCCAGGCCGAAGACCGCGGCGGCGAACACCCAGGGGCCGAGCGCCGCGGCGACGGCGAGCGAGACCAGCGTCCAGGCGCAGGCGATGGCGAGGCCCCAGCGGCCGGGGATGCGACCAGAGGGGATAGGACGGTCGGGCTCGTTGATGGCGTCGACATGGCGGTCGAACCAGTCGTTGACCGCCTGGCTCGTGGCGCAGACCAGCGGTCCGGCCAGCAGGATGCCGACCAGCGCTACGGTCCAATGCCCGGCGAGCGGCCGGCCGGAGGAGACCACGCCGCAGCCGAACGCCCACATCGGCGGGAACCAGGTTATTGGCTTGAACAGCTCGAGCACGGCGGCGGGGGCGGGAGTTGCCCTTCTCTCGCTCGCGGCGGCCTCTTCCGTCGACGCCCTCATTCGATCCCGCTTCGCGGGGCCACTTTCTCCCGCAAGCGGGAGAAGGGACGCGCGGGCAGCGCTCATTCCGCCGCCACCAGCATGCGCGGGTCGGGCGCCATCACGCCCTCCAGCCGATCCTCGAGGTCGTCGCCGGCCTGCTGCAGCGCGGCGAGCGTGTCGGGATCGGGCGACCAGTAGTTGCGGGCGTGGGCCTCCATCAGCCGGTCGGCGACCTTGGCCGCCGCCGTTGGGTTCAGGCTGGCGAGGCGCTCGCGCATGACGGGATCGAGCAGGAAGGTCTCGGTGATCTTCTGGTAGACCCAGGGCGCGACCTCGCCGGTCGTGGCGGACCAGCCCATCGTGTTGGTGACGTGGGTCTCGATCTGGCGCACGCCCTCGTAGCCGTGCTTCAGCATGCCCTCGTACCATTTCGGGTTGAGGATGCGGGTGCGGGTCTCCAGCGAGACCTGCTCGGTGAGCGTGCGCACCGTGCCTTCGCCCCGCGTCTGGTCGCCGATATAGACCGGTGCGGCGGTGCCGCCCTTGGCGCGGCGCACGGCGCGGCTGATGCCGCCCAGCGTGTCGAAATAATTGTCGACGGAGGTGACGCCCAGCTCGACGCTGTCGAGGTTCTGGTAGGCCAGCTCGACGTTGCCGAGCACGCTCTGCAGCAGGGTGCCCTGCGCCGCGGGCTGGCCGGTGCGACCGTAGGCGAAGCCCTTGCGGCGCGAGTAGGTCTCGGCCAGCTCGTCCTCGTCCTGCCAGCCGCCGTTCTCCAGCAGGTAGTTGACGTTGGAACCGTAGGCGCCATCGGCGTTACCGAAGACCCGCAGCGCCGCGGTCTCGAAGTCGCCGCCATGCTCGGCCTGGTAGGCCAGCGCGTGCTTGCGGATGAAGTTCTGCTCGACAGCCTCGTCGGCGCTGGCGGCGAGGAAGGCGGCTTCGGCGAGCAGTTTGATCTGCAACGGCAGCAGGTCGCGGAAGATGCCGGACATGGTGACCACGACGTCGATGCGCGGGCGGCCCAGCTCGGCGAGCGGTATCAGCGCGGCCCCGGCGAGGCGGCCGTAGCTGTCGAAACGCGGCTTGGCACCGAGCAGCGACAGCACCTGGGCGATCGGTGCGCCCTCGGTCTTGAGGTTGTCGGTGCCCCACAGCACCAGCGCGATCGTCTCGGGCAGCGCGTTGCCGTCGTCCATGTGCCGGGCGAGCAGCCGCGCGGCCTGCTTGGCACCGTCCTGGCAGGCGAAGGCGGAGGGCAGCTTAAAGGGATCGAAGCCGTGCAGGTTGCGGCCGGTGGGCAGGATCGCCGGCGTGCGCAGCAGGTCGCCGCCCGGTGCTGGCCGGATGAAGCGGGCGTCAAGCGCGCGCAGGATCGCCGGAACCTCGTGATCGACGGCGAGCATCGCATCGATGCCCTTCAGCGCCGCGACGGCCGAGATGGTGGCATCAGAGGGCTGCAATCCGTCGATGGCGATGGCGGCCTCGAGGGTCTTGCCGGCGACGATGGCGTCGGCGGCGAAGCGGCTCAGCGCGATGCCGTGCGTGGCATCGGCGATCGCCATAAGCTGTTCGGCGCGCTCCTCGACCGAGGGAGCGACGCCCACGGCATGCAGGCCGTGCGGGATCAGCGTGTACTCGAGCTCGAGGACGTCGGCGGCGAGCTTGGCGATCCGCGTGTTCGTGTCGGTGCCCCAGGCCGGCTCGGCGGCCGACAGCTCGACGGCGGCGGCCTGCGCCTGGATCATCAACGCCATCTCGCCGCGCTGGCCCTCGTCCTCGGGCGGCAGCAGGCGCCACTGCTCGATTCCGGCCTTTAGGTCGACGAGGCCGCGGTAGAGGCCGGAATGGGCCACAGGCGGCGCCAGGTAGGAGATCAGCGTCGCTGCGGCGCGGCGCTTGGCGATGGCGCCCTCCGACGGGTTGTTGGAGGCGTAGAGATAGATGTTGGGCAGGTCGGAAATCAAACGATCGGGCCAGTCGCGGCCGGACAGGCCAGCCTGCTTGCCGGGCATGAACTCGAGCGAGCCGTGGGTGCCGAAATGCAGCACGGCGTGGGCGGAAAAATCCTCGCGCAGCCAGCGGTAGAAGGCGGAGAAGGCGTGGGTCGGCGCGAAGCCCTTCTCGAAGAGGAGGCGCATCGGGTCGCCCTCGTAGCCCATGCTGGGCTGGATGCCGACGAAGACGTTGCCGAAGCGGGCGCCGAGCACGAACAGGCTGCGGCCGTCGCTCTGCTGGCGTCCCGGCGCCGGACCCCATTGCGCCTCGATCTCGCGCAGGTGCGGCTCGCGCCGGACGTGGTCGTCGGCGGAGATGGTCGTATGGACGTTGGCCATGGCGCCGTAGGTCGCGGCATTGCCGTGGACGATCCGCTCGCGCAAATCGTCGACGTCGCGCGGCGCCTCGACGGCATAGCCCTCGGCCTTCATGGCCAGCAGCGTCCGGTAGAGCGACTCGAACACCGAGAGGTAGGCGGCGGTGCCGGTGTTGCCGGCGTTGGGCGGAAAGTTGAACAGCACGATGCCGACGCGGCGCTCGGCGCGGGACGAGCGACGCAGCGCGACGAGCTTGGCCACGCGTGCCGCCAGCATATCGGCTCGCTCGGGGCATGAGTTCATCGAGCGCTCGCGCTCCTCGATGGCGAAGGAGCAGCCGCGGTGGCAGCCGGTGCAGGTTCCGCCTGCGCCGTCCGAGCGGCCGCCGAACACCATCGGGCCGGTAGCGCCGTCGAGTTCGGGGATGGCGACCATGATGGTGGTCTCGACCGGCATCAGGCCGCGGTCCGAGGCGCCCCAGGCTTCCAGCGTCTGGAACTCGGCGGGGTGGGCGGCGACGTAGGGCACGTCGAGCTTGGCGAGGATCTCCTCCGCCGATTTGGCGTCGTTGTAGGCCGGGCCACCGATCAACGAGAAGCCGGTGAGCGACACCAGCGCGTCGATCGTGACGAGGCCATTCTTGACGAAGTAGCGCTCGATCGCCGGGCGGGCGTCGAGGCCGGCGGAGAAGGCCGGCACGACGCGGAGACCCTTAGCCTCGAGGCTGGCGATGACGCCGTCGTAATGGGCGGAATTGCCGGCAAGCAGGTAGGAGCGCATCAGCAGTAGGCCGACGGTGCCGGCCGAGCCGACGGCGGGCAGGGCCGCGGCGTTCTCGCCGACCTTGCCGGGCAGGCGCGGGTGGTAGACGCCGACGTCCGGGTACTCGATCGGCGCCTCGGCCCGGACGACCTCGCGCAGGTTGCGGCGCGGGCCGTCGGCGTAGCGCTGCACCAGCAGGCGAACCATGTTGCCGAGGTTCTCGCGGCTGCCGCCGAGCCAGTATTGCAGGGTCAGGAAATAGGCGCGCACGTCCTGCGCGGTGCCGGGGATGAGGCGCAGGATCCGCGGCAGACGCCGCAGCATGGCCATCTGCTTGGAGCCGCCGCCCTGTGCGCTGTTCTTCTTGGGCTTGAGACGCTTCAGCAGCGCGAGCGCGCCGCCGCCCGAGCCGTCCATCTTGAAGCGACCGATGCGGGTGAGGGAGACGACCTCCTTGGTCGACAGCGCGCAGACCAGCGCGTCGCAATTCTCGCGGCGTGCGACCAGCGCGTCCATGATCGGCAGGAAGTGGTCTTCCATGAACAGCATGCCGCAGACGATGATGTCGGCGGTGGCGATGTCGGTGCGGCAGCGCTGCAGGCGGCGCGGATCGGCGGCGAACTCCGAGGCGGCGTGCAGGCTCAGCGTGAGGCCCGGCATCTCGAGCTTGAGCTCGTGCGTGGCGCGTGCGAGCGCGCCGGCGAAGTGCGTGTCCATCGCGACGATGACGACGTTGATCGGCGTCGCGTTCGGGGCCGAGAGTGTCTGGAGCATCGGCTGCGGCTCGTTCCCGGCTCACTGAAAGCCAGGATGAGGCTACGCACCGCCGCATCAAGTGTCAATCAAGGTTGACGCTGTCAGGCGTATGCCGAAAGTGACGTTGAACGCGTGGACAGCCGAGTGCGAGACGCCCCGACGCTTCGTGCTTCATCCACTTGATACGTCGGATCGCTAGAGAGCGGCCCGATCGGCCATCGCGCGGGCGGCCCTGCGCAGCCCTGTCAGCTGCGGAGCGACGACGGGTGTCGCGGCGACCGCCACGATCGCGGCGGCAGGCGCCGGGTCGAGCTCCGCGCCGTTTTGCAC